>NZ_JBEXJK010000239.1:0-12925 GCF_040609095.1 Kitasatospora sp. NPDC004799 | reverse complement strand
GGGCCGCGCCCCGGTTTGGGGGGGGGCGGGGGGGGGGCCCGGGCCCCCCCGGCCGGCCGCACCTGTCAGGAGCCGTCGAGCACCAGCTCGCCCGTCCCGCTCTCCCCGACCCTCACCTCGGTACCGTACGGCTCCGCGAGCCGGACGATCTCGGTGAGGATCTCCCTGGCGCCGACAGGGTCCGCCAGCCGGGGGCGGCCCCGGAGGTGGACCGGTCGGCCGAAGCCCAGGTCGACCGGGTGGAGACGGGCGCCCACCAGGACGCCGTCGTCGAAGGTGAGCACCGGCACGAGCGACTGCCAGTACCGGCGGTGCGGGGCGAACATCCGGCGGCCGTGGCCGCCGAGTTCGTCGAAGTACCGGCCCGGCGTGAGCTGCTCGCCGGCGGCGACCTTCGCGTAGTCCTCGGCCGGCACCCGGTCGGCGAGTTCGATCTGGCTGACGATGTTCCCCAGGCTGTAGAAGATCGGCTTCCCCCGGTGGAGCTCCACTCCGCGCAGGTGGTGCGGACCGTGTCCGACGACGATGTCGGCGCCTGCGTCGATCATCCGGTGGGCGAACTCACGGAGGAACTCGCCGGGTGTCTCCGGCGTCGGTCCGGGCTCGTGGGAGTGCACGCTGACCAGGACGAGGTCCGCGCGACGCCGGGCCTCGGCCACCCACCGGGAGATCCCGTCGAGGTCCCCCGGATCGCACCGGGTGGTGAAGCCGGGGGTGTCCGCGGTCTCGAAGCGCGTGCCGAACAGGGTGAGCCGGCCGGGCGAGGGCATCGCGGGATCGAACCCGAGCAGGGTGCGTGCCTCGGCCCGCCGGTCCCGCAGCCCCGTCCCGCCGTCGATCTCGCGCAGGACGTCCATCTGCGCGGGCGTCACCTGCAGCGTCGCGCTGTGCCGCAGCGGGCTCAGCCCGGGTCGGCCCGGCAGGTCCGGTGACGGAGCGGCCGCTTCCTGCCCGGGCAGGAACGTCGAGCTGCACGAGATCACGGCCAGGCTGCCGGCGGGGCGGTCCACGTAGACCGGTCGGCGTGCGGTGGCGAGGTCGGCGCCGATCCCGGCGAACGGAACGCCCTTCGCGCGCAGCAGGTCCACGGTGCCGAGCAGCCCGTCCGTGCCCAGGTCCAGCGCGTGGTTGTTGGCACAGCCGAACACCGTGAAGCCGGCCGCCGAGACCTCGTCGACCACGCCCGGATCCGCGACCAGGCAGCCGCCGCCCGCCGCGTTGTGCACCGGGTGCCCCCGCCCGGTGTCGGGGACGACCTCCAGGTTGGTGAAGGCGAAGTCCGCGGCACGCAGGGTCTCGCGCAGCCCGACGGCGCCCGGGTCGCAGGTGATCAGCGCTCCCCGGGTCGCCATGCAGTCCCCGGACAGCGCCACGGTCAGCCGGGTCATCCGCGGGCCGCCGTCACCGCGCGGGTGAGTGCGGCGGCCGCGTCCGCCCCGGCGACCTCGATGCGCTTGCCGTTCACCATGACGGTCGGAGTCAGTGCGACCTTGCGGGAGGCGGCGACGTCGGAGACGTACTGCACCCATGGCGTATAGGTGCCGGCCCGGACGCACTCCTCGTACGCGGCGGCGGTGATCCCGGCGTCGTGCCCGGCCGCGATCAGCTGGTCCTCGCTCAGGCCCGGCCCGCGTTCGGCGGGCTGCCGGTCGAACAGCACCGTGGCGTACTCCTCGAACCTGCCCTGCTCGGCGGCGCAGGCCGCGGCGGAGGCCGCCCGGGTCGAGTAGCCCTCGGGGCTGCTGCGGTTGTCGAGGAAGGTGACCGGGTGGTAGACGACGCTCACGTCGCCGCTCGCCTTCAGCGTCCCCAGTTCACCGGCCAGCGCCTGCTCCGTCTTGCGGCACTCGGGGCAGAGGAAGTCGAGGTAGAGGTCGACGCGCACCCGGCCGGTGGAGGCGAGCAGCCCCGCCTTGTCGTCCGTCGCGCCGGCGGGGACCAGGCTCGGTACCTTGTCCGGCGCGGTGTTGCTCGCCCGGACGAGGCCGACGCCCACCAACGCGGCCCCGACCAGCACGACCGCGGCCACGAGCGACACCAGCAGGGTGCGCCGGCGGCGGTGCCGTTTCCACACCATCTCCCGCACCAGGGCGTCGGTTGCCTGCATCGCCTATCGCTCCTTCGTGTCCAGGACCCAGTGGTCCAGCGCGTAGCGGGTTCGCGGGTTCCGGATCAGGAGGACGGCCACCGCGAGCAGGACCAGGTCGCGCGCGATGTCGATGACATAGCCGCGCACGGCTCCGCTCGTGACGGCGCCTCCGCTGCTGAAGCAGCCGCAGTCGATGGACAGCCCCCGGGCCCAGACCGAGCTGATGGCCGCGACGTACACCACCATCAGGACGGCCGCGCCGGCCGCCGCCACCCTGGTGGCCAGCCCCGCGACCAGCAGCAGGGCGAGCGCGACCTCGACGAACGGCAGGACGCCTCCGATGAGTTGGGCGGTGTCCTCGGGCACGATCTGGTACAGGACGACCGTGCGGCCGGCCTCCTTGAGGTCCTGGATCTTCGCCAGGCCCGCGTAGCCGAGGACCGCCGCCAGGAGCAGCCGGGCCGCGATCCCCGTCCACTCCCACGCCCGGGTGGCACGTGCCGTGTGAACTCCGGTTCCGTTCACCGCCCGCTCACCGCGACCGTGCGAAGCGGTGGGTGGCCACACCGAGCGCGACGGCGACGATCGCCGTCAGCAGCCCCAGTTCCGCGGCCACGGGCGGGTGCCAGTCCCCGAGCATCAGCCGGGTCTGCTCCGAGGTCAGGATGTCGGGTCCGGGCAGGGTCCGGCGCACGGCGTCGACGCCGTAGGTCAGGGGATTCAGCTTGACCACGGTGTCGAGCCAGCCCGGCAGCCCGTTCGGCGGGAACATCGCGCCGGAGAAGAACATCAGCGGCATCAGGCTCAGGTTCACCACGATCTGGAACGTCTCGACCTGCCGGATCGTGACGGCGGCGAGCAGCCCGAGCGAGGTGAACATCAGCGAGACGAGCAGCACCTCCAGCAGGACGACCAGCAGCATCGGCGTGTACCGGATGTTCGCTACGCCTCCGACCGACAGGAGCATGAGGCCGTAGACCGCGCCCGTGGTGGCTCCGCCGAGCGCCAGGCCGAGCACGATGCTGGAGCGGGGGAACGGCGAGACGAGCATCTGCCGCAGCATGCCGAGCTTGCGGTCCCACACCAGCGAGATGCCCACGGCGACCGCCGGTGCCTGGACGGACATGATCAGCGTGCCGGGGAACAGGAAGGCCCGGTAGTCGTTCAGCTGGGCCTTGCCGAGGCTGGAGGAGGCCGCGTCGAGGCCGGTGCCCAGGACGACGAGGAACAGCAGCGGGGTCACCAACCCCATGACGAGGCGCACCGGGTTGTGCCGCAGCCGCGTCATCTCCCGCCGCCAGAGCAGCGCGTACGGCCTGAGTGCGAGCCCCCGGCGGCCGGTGGACGGGCCGGCCGGGGCCGCCAGGCCGGCGGGAGTGTCCAGTACGGTGTCCAGACGGCTCATCGCAGTCCCTCCCCGAGGTCGCTGAGTGTGCGGGCCTTCGTCCCGCTCTCCCGGATCTCGGACCCGGTGTAGTGCAGGAAGACGTCGTCGAGGGTCGGCGAGCTGACGGTCACCGAGCGCACCGTCACCCCGAGTCCGGTGCACAGCCGCGGCACCAGGCCGGCGCCGTGCGAGACCCTCAGACGCAGTCCGTCGGGGGTGGGCTCCGCCGTCAGGCCGAAGCGCTCGGAGAGCTGCTCCAGCGCGCGCGGGTCGTCCTCGGTGCGCAGCACGACGAGGTCGGCTCCGGTGACGGACTTCAGCTCCGCGGGCGACCCCTCGGTGACGACCTTGCCCTTGTCGAAGATCGCGATCCGGTCGCAGTGCTCCGCCTCCTCCAGCTGGTGCGTGGTGAAGAAGACGGTGATGCCCTGTTCCTGCCGCAGCCTGCCCAGGTACTCCCAGACGGCCGCGCGGGTCTGCGCGTCGAGGCCGGTGGTCGGCTCGTCGAGGAAGAGGACCCGGGGGGAGCCGAGCAGGCCCCGGGCGATCTCCAGGCGGCGGCGCAGACCGGTGGAGAACTGCCCCACGGGGACGTTGCTGCGCCCGGACAGTTCCATCATGTCGAGCATCCCGGCGATCATTCCGCGTGCCTCGCGGCGTCCGAGCCCGCACAGGTCGGCCTGGAAGCGGAGGTTCTCGGCCGCGGTGAGGTCCTGGTCGAGCGTCGATTCCTGGAAGACGATGCCGATCCGGCGGCGCACCTCGGCGGGTTGGCCCACCACGTCGGCCCCGGCCACCTCCGCCCGGCCCGCCGTGGGCTTGAGGAGCGTGGTCAGCATGCTGATCGTGGTCGTCTTGCCGGCGCCGTTGGGCCCCAGGAAGCCGAAGGTCGAGCCGTCGGGCACCGTCAGGTCGAGGCCGTTGACGGCCGCGGTCGTGCCGTAGTAGGCGTAGAGGCCCTCGGCCCGGATCGCCGTCATCGGCGGTTCCTCCTCTCGGGGCCGCGCACGGCCAGCACGGTCTTGAACACTCCCATTTCGCCCGGTTCGTCCACCGGTCGCCCGTCGATCTCGACCCAGGCGTGGGCGGCGAAGGGCTGGGTGCGGAACCCCGTGCACCAGTCGGCCCACGTGCCGCGGGCCCGGCACATCAGGACGGTGGCGACGGACCGCTGGAGGCAGCCGAGACCGGCGCAGCGCGTGCTGACCGAGACGACCGACCGCCTGGCCCGCGCCGTCTCGGCGTACCCGGCGAGCCGGGTTCCCCTGCTGAGCACGCGCAGCACCCGCTGGAGCCGGGCCGGAGGCAGCCTGACCAGCAGCCGGGCCACGCCGGCCGCGAGTCTGGGTTCGATCTGGCGGAGCAGCGGTAGCCGCGGAGCCTGTTCCGCCACGGCCGGGGTGGTCACGGCGAGACCTCCAGGAGGTTGGCCGCGCTCAGTGCGTCGACGAGCTCCATCACGTCCGTGTGGGCCTGGTCCTCGCTCACGGGGGCGGCCTCGGACATCAGCGCGGCGACCGTGCGGGGGGTCTCGCCCTCGAGCAGCTTGCCCAGGATGGCGGAGCCGGACGCGTTCAGCTGCCAGTAGCGGCCCCGGCGTCCGTCGAGCAGTACCGCCCCGGATTCGATGGGGGTGAGGGTGACGTCGCGGGCAAGGCTCAGCTTCATCTGCGTTCTCCCGTGTCCTGGGGGTGGGGCTGAAGGTGCGTCCTGAGCCAGCTCTCGCAGGCCACGGTGGTCTCGATCGGTTGGATGTGATGGGCCATCGGCCCGGGGTTGAGCACCGCGGAGCGGAACTTCGCCGGGTCGATGAGGCCGAGCCGGGCGAGGTGCGAGTCCTCGCAGAGTTCCAGGAGCCGGGCCCGGTTGCGGGCGATGCCCCGGAACGCCTCGGCGCTGAACTCGCCCTTGTCGCGACGGTCGAGGATGTCGGCGGGCACGAGGCCCCGAACGGCGTCGATCAGCAGCGGCTTGAACCGCCCGGTCGCCAGACGCTGGTCGATCCGGGTGGACATCGCCGCCTCCAGGACGCGGTCGTCGAGGAAGGGGGCGTCCCAGGCGAGGCCGCTGCCGGCTACGACGGTGTTGACTTGACGGACCGTCTTGCCCTCGAAGGCGATCGAGGCGAGCGCCTGGTGCCGGGCCCGGTCCGCGTCGAGCGGCTCGGGGGTCTGCCGGGCGGCGTCGGTGAGCAGCGCGCGGACCGCCGACACGGCGTCCGGTGTGGCCCAGGCCGGCAGTCGGGGCGCGAACACCCAGCCGAAGTCGGGTTCGTCGACGGGCGGGGGCGGGTCGCTGACCCGGGCGGCGACCTTGGCGAGGCTCTGGGCGAACGTCGACCGGTCCGTGAGCGCCCGCACGGTCGCACCCCAGGACCAGCGGTTGGCGAGCCGGTAGCGGTTGACCAGCTTCAGGCCGTTGACCGGCTGGGCGCGGGCCAGCGACCAGGCGCAGGCGGGCATCCGTCCGAACAGCTCGTCCCCTCCGAAGCCCGTCAGGTGCAGGGACGCGCCCTCTCCGGTGGCCCGTTTCGCCAGGTCCCGGACGTGGGCGAGCCCGGATGCCCAGGTCGACGGCCCTTCCGGGGCCAGGTTCGCGTAGTCGGCGGTGTAGCCGACGTCGAGCAGGTTCTCGGCGCGGTCCGCGGAGAGCATGTGGTGCCGGGCCGACGGGAGCACGGCGGCGGCCTTGCGCGCCCAGAGGGTGTCCTCGTTGGCGCCGTCGATCGGCATGACGTGGTACGTGACCAGGTCGGCGCCGGCCGCGTCGGCGAGGAAGCAGAGGGTGGTCGAGTCCAGGCCGCCGGACAGGTCGGCGCTGATCGTCCGACCCGGCCGGACCCGGGTGGCGATCGCCTCGGACAGCACGGTGCGCACGGCCTGCGCGCCCTCGGCGAGCGAGCGGGTGGCCTCCGGCAGGTTCCACCAGCGGATCTGCCGCGACCGGCCGTCCGCGTCCAGTTCGAGCCAGTACCCGGTGCCGAGGGCGTCGATGCCCCGGCGGACCGGGCGCAGGGACAGCGGCCAGGGCGCTCCGCCGGGTGCCAGGAGGCGGGCGGCCAGCAGCGTCTCGTCGAGGCCCGCGTCGGTGAGACGCAGCAGCGGCTCCATGCCGCCGGCCGCCACGGTCACCCCGTCGACCACGGTGGTGAAGACCTGTCGTACGCCGGAGACCGAGCCCTGCACGCGGACCTTGCCGTCCATCGAGCCCATCAGGTGGAAGAGGCCCGGCAGGCGGGACGCCACGGCGTCGATGTCGTGGAGGGAGCGCATCCGCCCGAGTGCGGCCGTGGTGGCCTGCTCGTCGAGCCTGGTGCGTCCCAGGAGCGCCAGGCGCCGTGGACCGGCCTGGAGCACCGTCATCTGGTCCTGCTGCCAGTCGCCCACGATCCAGGGCCGCCCCGACGCGTGGTCGATCCGGTGTGTCGCCCGCAGCCGCGCGGCCGCCTCGGAGCCGGCCGCGTTGTCCGGAAGAACTACGAATTCCATGTCGTCTCGCTCCCCGGGGTGGTGCCGGTGCGCCTGAGCGCACCGGCACCCCTGTGATCAGAAGAAGCAGACGACGGCGTAGCCGCAGCCGACGAAGTCCTGGCAGCTCCCGATGCCGAGGCACTTGGTGAGCTCATCGAAGTCGCCGACCTCGTGCAGCGCCGGGGGCTCGTAAATCGCGGACATGGTTCCTCCCAGATGGGGATCGTCCGGGCCGACCTGTTCGGCCCGTGACCTGTCTGGGAACCTACGCGGCGTCATGTCCCGCGGTCATGGGTCATGTGCCTCACGACCGTCCCGTCGCTCGTCCCGTCAACCGTCCCAACGCCGGTGCCGCAGCCAGCCGACGACCAGGGCCGCGACCGTCCAGGCGAGCAGGACGGCGAACCCGGTGAGGGCGTCGTGCGAGCCGACCGTGAGCATCCGCATGCCGGCCCGGTCGGGGAGGTAGCGGACCATCTCCTTCGTCGCTCCGATGGTGGACAGGATCTGCGACCCGGCGAGCACCATCGGGAGCAGGACGGCCAGCGGGACGACGGCGCCGCGGGCCGTCGCGGCCACGCCTGCCGCGAACAGGCTCATCATCGTCAGATAGACCACGGCGCCGGCGAGGGCGCGGGGGACACCGCTCGCATCGATGTCGGCGCCGTGGGGACCGAGGGCGAACTGCGTGAGCAGGTAGCCGAGGACGGTGACGGGGATCGCGACGGCCACCGCGGCGGCGACGGTGACGGCCGCCTTCGCCAGGTAGAGCCGGCCACGCCGGGGCACGGCGAGCAGTGAGACCCGCATCATGCCGGAGGAGTACTCGCTCGAGACCAGGAGCACGGCGAACACGATCAGCGCCAGCTGGCCGTAGAGAACACCGTCCATGCCGGTCTGCTCGGGGGTGAAGTCGGAGCGCAGCAGTGGGTTGTCGGAGTCGATCGCCTTCCTCGCGGACCAGCCGCCCAGGGCGGAGAGGAGGAGGCTGAGGGGAGCGAACAGCAGCAGCGCGCCGAACGTGCCGCGCACGCCTCGCAGTTTGGTGAACTCGGCCCGGATGGCCGCGGCCGTCTCAGACATGGGTGCTGCTTCCTTGGTCGCCGGTGAGCTTGAGGAAGGTGTCCTCGAGCGATCCCGTGTGAGTGCTCAGCTCTTCGAGGGGGAGGTCGCCCGCCGCGGCGATCCGGTTGATCTCGGCTGCCGTCATGCCGACGACCTCCAGGCTGCCGTCGTGCGCGAGAGTCAGCGAGGCGCCGTTGCGCTCCAGTTCCCGGTGCAGGCGCAGGGGTTCGGAGGACCGCACCCGCACGTAGGTCCGGGCGTGGCGTCGGATGAACTCCGAGGTGCCGCTCTGGGCGAGGAGCTGTCCGCGGCTGATGACGACCAGGTCGTCCGCGACCGTGGACATCTCGGTCATCAGGTGGCTGGAGACGAGGACGGTGCGGCCCTCGGCGGCCATCGAGCGCAGCAGTTCGCGCAGCCATCGGATGCCTTCGGCGTCCAGGCCGTTGGCCGGCTCGTCGAGGACCAGGACGGGCGGGTCGCCGAGCAGGGCCGCGGCCAGGCCGAGTCGCTGTCCCATGCCGAGGGAGAACGTGCCGACCCGTCGCCGGGCCGCGGCGCTCAGGCCGACCGCCTCCAGGACCTGCGCGACGCGTCGTCGGTCGATCCGGTTGCTCTGCGCGATCCAGTGCAGGTGGTCGGCCGCGGTCAGACTGCGGTGCGGGACCGCCGTCTCCAGCAGGGCGCCGACCTGCCGGGCGGGGTACGTCAGTTCGTGGTAGGGGCGGCCGCCGATGCGGGCGGAGCCGGCGTCCGGGCGGGTGAGGCCGAGCAGCATGCGCATCGTCGTGGACTTCCCGGCGCCGTTGGGGCCCAGGAATCCGGTGACGGCGCCGGGCCGCACCGTGAAGGTGAGGCCTGCCACGACGGTGTGCTCCCCGTACCGCTTGGTCAGGTTCTGGACTTCGATCACAGGACGAGTCTCGTCGGACGGGCCCGTCGGCCGCATCGGTCCGGGGTCGGGACTGCGCGGCGGCCCGCGCGGGCCGGACCCATACCCGCGGATGAGTCCGGCCGCCCGTCACGGTCCGGGTCCGGTCCCCGCGAACGGCCGGGTTCAGTACGGCAGCGTCGCCACGATCCGGAAGCCGCCTCCCGGCCGCGGCCCGGCGCTGAAGGTGCCCCGGTGTGCGGCGACCCGCTCCTCCATCCCGACCAGGCCCATGCCCCCGCCGGGCACGGTGGGCCGGTGGCCGGGCCCGGGGCCCTCGTCGGCGATGTCGATCGTCAACGTGCCCTGGACGGCGGCCAGTCGGACCCGGCAGCGGGTGGGCGAGGCGTGCTTGACGACGTTGGTCAGGGCCTCCTGGACGATCCGGAACACGGACAGCGCGACACCGTTCGGGGGCTCCTGCTCGTACTCGGTCCGCAGGTCGACGCTGACTCCGGCCGCCTCGGCCGTGCGGACCAGTTCCGGCAGGTCCGTCAGTCCCTGGACCGGCCGCAGTTCGTCGGCGCCCGCGTCCTGCTCACGGCGCAGCACCTTGAGGGTGTCGCGCATGTCCCGCAGCGCGCGGCGGCTGACGTCCTCGATGACCGCCAGGGCTTCCCTCGCCTCGTCGGGGCGGGTAGCGACCACGTGGTTGGCGACGCTCGCCTTGATCGCGATCAGGCCCACGCTGTGGGTGACGACGTCGTGGATGTCGCGGGCGATGCGCAGGCGCTCCTCGGCCCTCGCCTGCTCGGCCGCGTGCTCGACGGCGCGCCGCAACCTCTCCCGCCGTTCCCTGACCGCGGCCCCCGTCGCCCAGGTGGCGCCGAGGACGAGCAGTCCGAGCACGATCTGTACGGCCTTGCTCCCGCCCTGGTAGCCCCGTCCTCCCGACACCGTCATCAGGACCGCGCCGCCCGCGCACAGCCCGGCGACGAAGGCCGCGGACACCCCCGGCCTCCCCTTCCCGGTGGTGGCCACCGGGTACAGGGCGTAGGCGGCGGCGAGGAAGGGGCTCGCCCCGACCCCGGCGACCAGCGCCGCACAGGCGACGGTGAACACGACCACGAACACCGGGGCCGGCCACAACCTCCGGACGACCAACGGCAGCGCGGTACCCAGCGACAGCAGCCACACAGCACCGGCACCCACCCCGCCACCGTCGGCCGGACGCAGCACCGACACCTGCGGAAGGAGGACGAACCCGAACGCGGCCAGCACGTCCAGCGTGATCAAGCGCCGACGAGGAACACTACCCATGCGCCGAACGTAGGGGGCCGGTTCGAGGCGCGTCCAGTACGGGCATGGACCAGGACCGGCGTGTGCGGTGACGGTGCCGAAGAGGCGCCGTTGCCCGCCCGCGACGGTACCGATGGATCGCGGCACGCGCCGGCCGACATTACCCCCCTGCCGCCGGATAGACACCCATCCCTCGAGACAAGGCCGTCACCCCCCCCCCTTTTTCGGCCACCGTCCACCACGCCCGCACGGCACCCGGAACGGCGGGAGAGCGTCCGGCGACGGGGCCTCGCCAGGCCCAGGAGTCCAGCAACCACGGCCCCACCTGCGGTTCCAGGGGACCTCGGGCGCCCCGGCGCCGCCCCCCGCCGAACCCGAACCCATGACCGAATAGTCACCCGCCAAGTGGAACGATCTCATTTCACTTGAAGGTCGAACTTGCGTTCCGATCATTCGCCTACTCATAATCACCTGAGCACCGAACCGGCCTTTCTCCTGCAAATGAATGACGTACCGAAGAAAAATGAGCCGCACAACGTGCCAAACGGGGGAATTCATATGGGGATCAACCTGTTCATCATCAGCGACAATCCGGTTTCACTGGCCGGGCTGGAGACAATCATCGAACAGGATGACAAATTCACACTCGTCGGCCGGGCGGTGGGATACCTCGACGGCATGCGATGTCTCGAGAACATCGAAATAGAGCCGCACGTCATCATCCTGGGTGAGCCGTCCTCGAAGAAATCCATCTACGAGAACGCCCAGCAGATCGCCTCGAAATACCGCCGCCAGAAGACCAGACCCAAAATCCTGGTGGTGTCGCAGAACGACGACGACGACGCGGTCTTCAGCGCCCTGCGCGTCGGGGTCAGCGGGTACCTCTCGCACATCAGGTCGTCCGAGGAACTCCTCCACTCCATCACGATCGTGGCCAAAGGGGGTGCCGCCTTCAGCCGGACCATAGCCTCCCGGCTCAGCCTGCACTTCTCCACCGTGCAGACCCTGCCGGAGACGACCGGGCTGTCCGACCTGACCAGCAGGGAACTCGAAATACTGGAACTGATCGCCGGCGGGCTGAGCAACCACCAGATCGCCCGTCGAATCTTTCTCGCGGAAAAGACCGTGCGCAACTACGCCTCGCGGATCTTCGCGAAACTGGAGGTGCACGACCGGGCCTCCGCGGCGATGCTGGCCCGTGACGCCGGTCTCGGAAAGGAGACACGGGAAGTCCGCATCGCGAAGCACGAGTTCGCATCGGACGTGGCATGACACCTGCCGAACGCGCCTGACGCGAGCGAAGAAGCTCCGGTTGGAGCGGGTGGCCGACGGCCGACCCGCCGAGCCGGGGCTTTGGCATGCCGTGCCCGAATACCCGGGACCAGCGTTCCCGCCACCGGAACACAAGGAGCGAACGAGTCATGTCCCCGAACGAACAGGGCCCGGCAGGCTCGAAGCCGGCCGCGGGCGTCAGGCCGCCTACCACTGCCTCGCCACACTCCCCAGCGCCCTGGGCACGACCGCACGAACCCACCGCCTGCCCTTGAACGCGCGTTGGCCAGGAACACCTCCCCGGGCAACGGCCACGTCTTCCAGGACGCCGACGGCAAGCCCCTCCACCCGGCCGCGGTCCACACCATCGAAACCAGGCTCCACCTGGCTGAAGCCCGCACCCACTGCGGCACCGACGCCCTGGCCGGTCCCCTGCCGAACCCACTGCTCAGCCACGCGGCCTGACACAACCGCACGACTGCAGGCACCCCGGCCCACCGAGCCCCCGACCCAGACTGCGACAAGGACCAGCTAAACGGCCGGACCCGTCGGCCCATCACTGACACCCGCTCAGCCCCGGAGCCACCACACCTGACACCGCGGGCTCCCCAGGCATGCCCACTACCGGGAACCCATGCCGCTTCGACACCGGGCAGAAGCCCACTCAACGAAGAACTACGCTCAGCCACCTCGACCGAGCAGACAAATACCGCATATCGATTGCGTCCAAGCGCCCCAGGGTGCGCCCCCTGAAATGACGCGAACGAGCACCCGCGACCACCACAGCAAAGAGCGGGCACCTGGTTTCCCAAGTACCCGCTCTCACAACCGACATCACTGTCGGGACGACAGGATTTGAACCTGCGACCCCTTGACCCCCAGTCAAGGGGTTCAACTAGCGTCGGCAGCCGAGGCCTTGAGAACTCGGCTTCTTTTGTTGCTCAACTACCATGAGGTGCACGCGAGTTGGAGACTCTCGGCGGAAGTGATGCCACGGACTCCTGACGGTGGCTCAGTGTTTACTTTGCACACAAGCGTCCATTTTCGCCCATCAGCGTTCATGAACGCTCATCCCGCGTGGTCCCAAAATGGTCCCAGGGCCAGCGACCCCGCTGCAGCTACCGCCGGTGACCGATATCTGTCGATCCTTCAGCAAGCACCGCCGTGCGATCCCAACAGCCGCTGCGTCGACGGCGCTGGCTGGCTCGCGGCTCCGGTGCCTGCGAACGGATCACGCTTGTTTGCCCATCAGCTACGGATTGTGATCTTCCTTGCGGTGTGTCGTCTTGAGCGTGTCTTCTCCAACTGGCCCTGACGTGCCTCGCGCACCGCCTCGCACGCTCTGCCGCCACACCTAAGAAAGTGTTGGGTAATTGATCAACTGCACGCTGTGATGCGTTGGCGGTGATCTTCGCGGACTTGGAGTCCGCGAAGCGCTCCGGGGACTGCAGCTCGACGGTGCCGTCGTCGAC
>NZ_JBEXJK010000238.1:0-12968 GCF_040609095.1 Kitasatospora sp. NPDC004799 | reverse complement strand
GGATACCCGGTGCCGCCCCTTCGCACAGGAAGTCGGCCCAGCCGACTTCCTGTGCGGCACGCCCTCACGCTTCTTTACGGTCGGCATCGGTTGGATCCGGGGCGGGGAGGCCGGCGAAGACCGAGCACACCGGGCCGTCGAAGTCGAGCAGCACATGCTTCACCGGCCGCAGCACGTCAGCGAGTTGCCGAGGGGTGGCGTTCACGGCTGCCGCTCGTACGCGATCGTGCTCCACACGCTGTCGAACCACATCTGGGCCTGCTGAACGTACTGCGACCCGAGCGAGGCGTCGTCCGGGCCGGCGGCGTGGTGGAACAGGGTGGTGTCCTTGCCGGTCACGTCGTAGAAGGTGTGGGCGGTGTCGTCGATCGCCACGGTGCGCTCGCGGAGCGGGTAGAAGCCGAAGAAGGCCTCCGACCGGTTCAGGATGTACAGCTTGAACAGGCTGGACGCCCGGTGGACCTTGACCTGGACGCTCGCCTTCTGGACCAGGCCCAGCTCGGCCAGCATCTCCACCGAGTGTGCGATCCCGCCGGCGTTCGTCAGCGCGATGTTGCGCGCGCGCTGCCGGAGGGCGGCCTCGTCCTGGAGGCCGTCGACCAGGACCGGTACGGCCATCGGCGCCGTGGTGTCCGGCAACAGCAGCCGGACCGTGATGGACTCCGGCGCCAGCCGTCCGGAGCGGACCTTGTCGAGCGGCTCCTGAAGCGCGTTGTGCAGCGTCTCGCTGGAGAATCCGGCGAAGTCGAGCGTCACCTGCTGGTGCTCGAAGGCGGCCTCCAGGTGCGGCCGCAGGCCGACCGGCCGAGAGGTTCTCTCGCGCACGAAGGAGCCACTCCCCTGCCGGGTCACGATCAGCCCCTCGGTGCGGAGCAGGTCGAGCGCCTTGTCCACCGTGCCGCGCGCCACGCCGAAGTGCTTCGCCAGCTCGGGGCCGGAAGGCAGCTTGTCGCCGGTCTCGAAGCCCGGCTTCTTCGTGAGGATCGAGGCCCGCAAAGAGCTGCTGACCTGCTGATACGGGGGGCGCGAGTCATCCGGGTCTAGGGCCATACGCCAATGCTAGGGGAGGTGCCCAACAGGCGCGAGAAACCCAACTCTCTTGACCTGCCTAAGCAGGTTGCCTATGTTGTGTGTGTCGCACCGAGTGAGACAGGGGCGACACAGAGGGGCCTTCTTTGGGCTGCTCTGACCTGCACGAACGCGCCCGTGAATGGCCGGCTACTGCCGTGTCCAGGGCGAAGGGGCCCGGGACAGATCGGGCCGAGGTACCCGGCGCCTTGGCAGTCCGGAGGGCAAGACCGAAAGGTCGCGCCGTCCGCGCCTGAACGGGAGCTCGCTCCCGCAAGAGGACGGCATCACGGGCCAGCACCGCTCCGGCGGGATGGGGCCCGAGCTGTGAACGAGTGACTTTGGCCCGGCCCTTCCGCTCGCGGTTGGGCCGTGGCCATGGCTACTCGTGCACCACGAGTAGCTGGGCCCGCATGAGTTGGGCCGCCGCGCTCCCGGCCAAGGATCGCGCGGCGGCCCTCAGGCCCACCCCCTTCGAGAGAGGAGGTAGACCCGTGAGGTCGATTGTTGCAGGCCAGATGGCCTTGAACGAGGACGAGTTCGCCGAGCTGGCGCTCGGTCTCGCCGGCGACTCGGAGTTCACCCGGCTGTTCGCCGGCGTGCCCGGTGAGGGCGACGTCGAACGCGAGGCCCGGATGGACGCCGCAGACGGCATCCTGGCGGACCTGCGCCGGGAGGACCCGGAGCTGGCCGCCTACGCCGAGCGCCTGCTGACCATGGCCCCGGTGCCGCTGCGGCGCCCGGCCGTGATCCGCCGCACCGCCAGCGTCGCGCGGGTGGCGGCGTGAACGACACCCTGAACCGCACCGGCTGGCACTTCGACGCCCGCAACGGGATGACCACCCGCAACCCCCGTCCGGCGCTGCCGTCGGGGGTGACCGTCACCGCGGCCCTGAGCCTGCCGACGGACGAGTTGCGGCAGACGCTGGCGGCGCACGAGGCCGGGCACGTCGCGGTCCTGCTGCACTTCGGGATCCCGTTCCAGAGCGTCTACATCCGCGACGACCTCGGCCTGGTCCCGGACCGCGCCGGGAACGGCGGAGCGGTCGTCCTCGGGTCCTCCTGGTCGGGCCCGCTCTACAGCGCCCTGGTCATGCTGGCCGCCGGCGAGCGGGCCCAGGACCGGTGGCTGCGGGAGAACGGCCGGTGGAACACCGCGCGCGGTTGGCTGACCGAGCTCGGTGCCATCGGCGACCGCCGCGAGATCTACCGGGCCGTGGACGAGGTCACGGGCCGGGACGTCACCTTCGGTGCTGGGGACGACCCGTGCCGGGACCTGGCCGCGCTGCACGACCACACCGACGCCCTGCTCGACCTGCTCTGGGAGCGGGTCGGCCGGGTCGCCGACGCGCTGAACGGGCACGGGCAGCTGACCGGGGAACAGGCCGCCGAGGCCGCCGGTGTCTCCCTGAAGGCGGGGTGGCGGCGGTGAGCGGGCTGAACGAGTACCGCGCCGAGCGGCGCGAGGACCGCCGGGCCGAGCGGGCCGACGCCCGGGCGGACCTGCGGGAGGAACGCGAGCAGAAGCGGCTGGACGCCGAGGCGGCCCGCCGGCAGCGCGAGGCCGACCAGCGCGCCGCCGAGCAGGCGAAGGAGCGGCGCCGGGCGGCGCGGGCCGCGCGGTTCGGCCGGGTGACCGGCTGGGTCGCGGCGAACCCGGCGCGGGCGTTCGTTCGGCTGGTGCAGGCGTGCTCGATCGTGCCGGCCGTGGTCTCGCAGGTCGCCGCGCTCGACCACGCCGATGTCGCGCTGCTGCTGGCGGTGCTGCTGGCCGCGATGCTGGAGGGCGGCGCGTGGGCGCTGGTCGCCATGGGCGCCCAGGCCGAGGGCGGACGCTCCACCCGCACCTACCGCCTCGGCGCGTGGACGGCCGGGGCCGTCGCTGCCGGGATCAACTTCGCCCACGGCTGGACGCAGTACCCCGACGCCCGGTGGGTCGCCGCCGTGCTGGCCCTGTCCAGCATCGGCGCCGTCTGGCTGACCGACCTGCAGACCCACGGCGGCCGCGGCCCGACCACGGCCGAGAAGAAGGCGGCGAAGGAGCGGGCCGAGCACGCCCGCCACCGGGCCGAGCACCACCCGAAGGTGCGGGAGGTCGCGGACCGTCTGCTGTCCGCCGCCGCTTACGGAGCGTTGTCGCCGGACGAGGCGTGGCGGATCGCCTGGGAGTACGTCCACGGCGTCACCGTCCCCGGTCTGACGGCCGAGCTGCTGGCCCGCAGGCTCAACGCCCGCGCCCGGGTCGCGGAGCTGAGCGCGCTCCCGGCGCCGGCGGACCTGTGGCCGGGAATGCCCGACGACCCGTTCCCCGCCCTCACCCTCCCGCTGCCCTCCGGACCGTCCGACGGCGTCTACCTCGACACCGTTCCCGACGGCCTGCGGAACGCTTCCCCGATCACGACGGAAGCGCTCGAAGCCCTTTACGGAAACGGGTCGGGCGTACCCGTACCGAAGCCCGAAGAGCCCGACGACGGGTCCACGACCGACGGCGGCGGGAACGCTTCCGCCCCGGCCGGGGAACGCGTCTTCGACCCGGCCGACATCGCCCGGGTCCGGGTGCTGGCGGCCGGCCTCGCCGCCGCCGGCGAGGAGCTGTCGACCCGCAAGGTCCGCTCCCTACTCGGCTGCCGTACCGGCTACGCCGTCCGCCTGTGCGCCGCCGTCAAAGCCGAGCGCACCGCCTCCGGCAACGACACCGGCGAGGAGAACGCACGGTGACCACCGGCAGCACGCTCCTCGCGGCCTGAGTCCCTCCAACTCACCGCCCAGGCAAGCAACTTCACCGGATTCCCATCCCGGGAGACACCCATGTCCGACGCCATGAAGCGCTGCGACTACTGCGACGAGGTCAAGCCGGACGTCACGCGCCGCGTGGACCCGTTCGACCTGGAGATCAACGACCGGGAGACGGTCGTGCCGCTCTGCGACGACTGCTACCAGCTCCGCTTCGACGAGATCTGACCCCCGCCCCGGGCGGCGCCCTCCGGCACAACCCGTAAGGCGCCGCCCGGCCCCTGCCTGCTCCGTCGACTCCAACGAGGAGACCCCCGCCATGGCCCTGACCGATGTCCGCCTGGTCAGCTTCGGCTACCTCCACGGCGCCCCGCCCGCGTTCGCCCACCTCGTGCTCGACCTGCGACACCACTTCCGCGACCCGCACGTCTCCCCGGACCTGCGCCACATGACCGCCGACGACCTGCCGGTGCGCCAGGCCGTGCTCGGCACGCCCGGCATCCGCGAGCTGATCGGCGCGACCGCGCTGCTGGCCGAGGCGTTCGACGCCGGCCCGGCCGAGTCGCCGCTGAACATCGTCGTCGGCTGCGCGGGCGGCCGCCACCGCGCCCCCACCGTGGCCGTGGCCCTGGCCAAGCGCCTCGGCAAGACCGGCATCACCGTCCACCTGGGCCACCGCGACCTGGCCAAGCCCGTCATCGACCGCTGAGGGAGCGCGTGATGCAGCTCTTCCGCCGCAACCAGCAGCCCCAGAGCGGCCAGCAGCGCCGGGCCGCCGACGTCCGCCGCGCCGACCGCGAGGGCCAGCGCCAGATCGACTCCCACCGCACCAGCCAGAGCACCACCGCCTGGCACCGCGCCCCGGCCGCCCGCGCCTGGTGGCGCTCCTCCTGACCCGCCCGAGGGGCCCGGCTCCGGCCGGGCCCCTCCCTGAGAGGAGAACAGACCGTGATCTCCATGCTGCTGTGCTGGGCGTTCTGGGTCATCGACCTCGCCCTGGCCTGCTGGGCCACCAGCCTGCTCGCCCGCCGGGGCCGGGGTGGGCGGCGATGAACGTTCCCCCGCCCCCGGACGAGCCGCCCAGCGTCGGCATGCCCGGGCCCGAGCCCGAGCCCGTGGTCGAGTGGTGGCGCAAGAGCTGGCCGTCCAGCGCGCTCCCCGCCCAGCGGACCACCGAGCCCGTCGGCTCCCGGAAGGCCGACGCCGACGATGATGCCGCCGACCAGCCCGACGAGGACGACGGCCAGGGCCAGCCCGAGCCCCCGGCCACGGACGAGACCACCGACCAGGAGCGGTACGACCTGCGGACCGTGGCCGAGAGCCTGCGCCTGCTGATCAGCCAGACGCCCGAGGAGCAGGCCGAACGCGCCCGCAAAGAGCGCGAGGACCAGTTCCGCGAGCAGGGGGAGACCCCCGAGGAGCGCGAGGACCGGCACCGCGCCGAGCAGCTCGCCCAGAAGCGTCGGGCCTCCGTGCTGTGGCGTCAGCCCCAGTCCGAGCGCGCCCGCCGGTTCCGCCGCTGGTGCATCCTCACCACCACCTCCGCCGTGCTCGGCTACCAGATGGGCGCCGTCCAGCTGGCTGCCCGCATGCCCCTGACCGTCGCCGCGCTCGCCGCCGGCGGCGCCTGGCTCATCGACCTGCGGATGCGCGGGTGGGGCCACGTCCGGGTCTCCGAGGTCCGCGGCTTCCCCGGCCTCACCATCTTGGTCCTCGTGCGAGTGCCGTTCGCCTCCGCCCTGGTCGGCGCCCTCGGCCTGGCCCCGCTGATCACCCTCCTCTCCACCGCCCACCACTGACTCCAGGAGATCACCACCATGGACTCTCAGCTGCTCGGTTCGTTCGGTTCCGGCGGTCTCTGCCTGGCCATCGCCGTGTGGATCATCCTCGGCAGCCGCAAGGCCGACAAGCAGGGCAAGCTCGCCAAGAAGCACAAGGAGGAGCACACCGCCTGGCTGATGATCGTCTTCGGGATCTTCGCCGCCGGGGCCGGGCAGGCCTTCAGCGCGCCGGGCACCGTCGGCGAGGCTCTCACCCACGCCTTCACCTCGCAGAGCGCCGCGTTCGGCAACGTCGGTGCGGGAGCGGTCGCCGCGATCCTGACCATCGTGCTGTTCGGCACCAAGCCCGGCCCGGTGAAGGACTCTACGCTCGGCGCCACCGTACCGTCCGTCTACGCCGCCGCCGGCGGGATCTGGGCCCTGCCGCTCACCGTGATCGGCTCCGTCCTCAAGAGCCTGGTCGGTGCCTGATGAAGCCTCTCCGCTACCTGGAGGGCGCCTCCCTCACGGCGTTCGGCCTGGGCAACCGCCTGATCATCCGCATCGTCCGACCCCACGTGAAGGTCACCCGCCAGCAGGTCGGGGGAGCGCTCGGCCTCGGCCTGTTCTTCTCCCCCGTGCTGGCCCGGCCCGTCGCCCGGTACGCGCCGACCACGGTCGCCGTCGTGCTCGTCCTGTGGGTGATCGTCGCGGTCGCGGTCGGCAACACCAAGGCCGCTGCCGAGCTCGCCGAGGCCGACAAGGCCGCCCGGGAGAAGGCGGCCAAGGAGAAAGCCGCAGCGAAGGGCAAAGCCTCCTCCGGGGCCAAGACGGAGGACTCGGAGGAGGCCTCCTCCGAGGAGGTCGACGACCAGGGCGACGAGCCCCAGGACGCTCCCTCCGATGCCGACCTCTACGCCCTCATCCGCTACGTCGCCGGGATGTCCGACCAGGGCACCGCGGCGCACCTCTCGCACGTCCTGGAGGAGGGCCAAGCGCGGGGCCTGTTCGAGGCCTGGACGGTCTCCGACCTGAGGGCCCACCTGGAGGACCTGGGGGTGGCCCTGATCGAGGGCAAGAAGCTGACCTTCAGCGGCCGCCAGCGCAACCGTCTCGCGGTCCAGTTGGAGGCTCTCCCCGAGAGCGCCCCGGGCACCGTCCCGGCGGTGCTCCAGGGGACCTCCTGACCCCTCTCCCCCGCCCTCTCCTGGCACGCCGCCCAGGGCAACGGTAGGACGGTAGGAACCGCAGGTCAGCGCGCGCCTACCGCCCGCCCTACCAGCTCCCTACCTACCGCCCTACCCTGTACGGACCGGCATCCGCCAGAAGGGGCTTCCCCGCCCGGGCGCCCACGTTCGGCCCTCCGGCCGGCGACGGTTCTGCCATGCTCGGCAGATGCCGTACGAGTACTGGTGCGGGGTCTGTCGCACCGTCAGCGAGCATGTCGGCGAGGCCGAGGCCGAAGCCGAGCGCCGCGCTCACATCGCCGCCGTGCACCACGGCCGACGCCCCGACCGCGAACGCATCCGGGACCTCCAGCCGGTGCCCCGCGCGCCCCAGCACCTGTCTCGCCGGTTCGGCGCGACCCCGGCGCTCGCCGTCGTGGCCGTGATCCTCGCCGCGCTCATCGCCTGGTCCCTCCACTTGGACCCTCCCGCCGCCCCGCACTCCCCGCCCCGGCCGGCGCTGCCCACTCCTCAACCATGGGAATCCCTCTTCTCCAACTCCGGTGCCAGCGCCGGTATCCCGGCCCATCCCGGGCCCTAACCCACCCCCTCCTTCCTACGCCGAAGCGGCGGCCTGGCAACACCCGGCCGCCGCTTCGTGCTTCGCCCTGCGCTCGCCGCCCTGGACACCCACCGCACCGTGTCAGACGCCCTCGCTTCCGCCATCACAACCGCCTGACGAAAGGCCCCGAACATGTACGCCGAGCACGACCTTGACGAGCACGACGAGTTCGACGCCAGCAGCCTCGGGGACTGGTCCCCGGGCGAGTGCGACAACTGCGCCGGCGGCGAGCCCGTCGAAACCCCGATCGGGCTCCTGGGCTGCGCCTGCCTGATGGGCCAGGGCGCCGCCCCCGCCGACTGCGTCTGCGGTCCCGGGCGCGACTGACCGGTTGTGCCGATCGCCGTTCCGCCCGTCCCTCGCCTCCGGGCGCGGTACGGGCGGAGCGGGGGATGGACAGCCCGATCCCGCACAACCAGCCTGCACAGCACGAAGCCCCGCACCAGCCGCCTGATCTTGGCAGAGAGTCGGCCGGTGCGGGGCCGTGCATCCCTTCACAGAGATGGGACCAGCATGCCCCGAAACCCCATCGGCCCGCAGCACGTCTGCGAGGCCGCCCACCCCGAGGACGCCAGCCCCTGCGAGGGCCCGCGTGACGCCGTGACCGTCGTCGACCGGAACGGCGACGCCGCCAAGGCCTGCGTGCACCACGGCACCCGCCTGTACGCCAGCCTCATCGGCCCCCGGGTCTACCCCGGCAGCGTCCCCGACGCGGCCATCGAGGTCTTCAACCGCGCCCAGACCACCTCCGCGTTCGCCTGGCTCGACCACCACCAGCTCTCCAGCGAGGTCGAGCGGTGAGCGAGTACGCCCCGAACGTGATCCCGTTCCGGCCCGAGCCCGCCGAGGTGAAGGCCGCCGAGCAGGCCGTCATCGGCGCGGCCCTGCTCGATCCCGCCCAGATCCCCGCGCTGGCCGCCCAGCTCGGCGACCCGAGCGCGTTCCACCACCTCGCGCACGAGACGATCTGGCGCGCCATCACCCGCATGGCCGACGGCGAGCGGCCGGTCGACCCGCTGCTGCTGGCCGGTGTCCTGCGCGCCCAGGGAGACCTGGGCCGCGTCGGCGGCCCCAGCTACCTGCACACCTGCATCGCGGCGACCCCCACCGCCGCGAACGGCGACTACTACGCCGAGGTCGTGCGCGTGGCCGCCGAGCGGCGCCGCATCAACACCGCCACCAGCCGCCTCGCCCACATGGCCGGCGACGACCAGGCCGACCTGGACGCCGTCCGCACCGCCGCCCTCGCCGCCCTGGCGGACCTGGCCTCCGGCGAGACCTGGCTCGACCCCGTCCCGCTCGGCTCCCACGGTGCCCTCCCAACGTTCCCCGTCCGGGCCCTGCCCGGGTGGGTGGGCGCGTACGTGGAGGCGGTGGCGGAGTTCACCCAGACCCCGGCCGACATGGCCGCCACCATGGCCCTGGCCGCGCTGTCGACCGCCGCCGGCGGCCGGGTGAACGTGGAGATCCGGCCCGGCTGGCGCGAGCAGTCCAACCTCTACCTGGTCTGCGCGATGCCCCCGGCCAGCCGCAAGTCCGACGTCTTCGCGTTCATGACCGGCCCGGTCTACCGGATCGAGGACGAGCTCCGCGCCGAGGCCCGCGCCCGGATCATCGAGGCCGAGACCGCCAAGGAGACCGCGCTGGCCGAGGTCGAGGCCCTCATGGCCAAGGCCCGCAAGAACCCCGACCTCGACCGCGCCCACCTGGTCGCCGAGATCTCCGGCGCCCGGATGCTCGCCGACGAGATCGTCGTGCCGCCGAGCCCGCGGCTGACCCTCTCCGGGGACATCACCCCCGAGACCGTCACCCACCAGCTCGGCGTCCACCGCTGCCTGGCCGCGCTCTCGCCCGAGGGCGACCTGTTCGACAGCATCGTCGGCCGCTACAGCAGCAAGCCCAACCTCGGCGTCTTCCTCCAGGCCCACAAGGGCGAGCGGCTCCAGGCCGACCGGATCACCCGCGAGCAGCCCACCGTCGACAAGCCCGCGCTCACCATCGGCGTCACCCCGCAGCCCGCCGTCCTCCAGGAGCTCGGCGCCGCGCCCGGGGCCCGTGACCGCGGCCTGCTCGCCCGCTTCCTGTACTCCCTCCCGCCCTCCAACCTCGGCTACCGCAAGATCCGCACCACCCCCGTCCCCGAGCCGGTCGCCACCGCCTACGACGTCCGCCTGTCCGGGCTCCTGCGCACCCTCACCTCGCTGGACGAGCCGGTCACCGTGAAGATGACCGAGGCCGCCGACCTCGCCGTGGAGAAGCTCCAGGAGAAGTTCGAGGTCCAGCTCCGCCCGGACGAACCGCTCGCCCACATCAAGGACTGGGCGGGCAAGCTCGTCGGCCACATCGCCCGCATCGCGGTGCTCCTCCACCTCGCCGACCACGTCGGCGGCGACTGGCGCGCACCCGTCCAGGCCGCCACCGTCGACCGCGCCGCCGAGATCGCCGAGTACTACACCGCCCACACCCTCGCCGTCTTCGACCTCATCGCCGCCGACCCCGCCACCGAGGACGCCCACGCCCTCCTCCAGTGGCTCCAGCGGCCGAGGAAGGACGGCAGCCACCGCACCCACATCAAGGCCCACGACGCCGTCGCGTCGTCCCGGCGGTTCAAGAAGGTCGCCGACGTCGAACCCGCGCTCGCCCTCCTCGAACAGCACGGCTGGCTCCGCACCGACCAGCCCCCGGCGAACAACCAGCGCGGACGACCGCAGGCCGTCACCTACCGTGTCCACCCGGCGCTGAGCGCCCCCACGGGCGCGGACTCGATCACGTAACCGTCAGGAACGTCAGGACAAAGCCCTGACCTGGCGATACGCCGCCGGACGAGCCGTCAGGGCACGTCAGGGCTGTCAGGGATAGCCGAGATCTCCTGACAGCCCTGACAACCCCTGACGCCCGGCCAGGAGTCGTATCGGCAGGTCAGCGAGTTCCCCTGACATGCCTGACGTCTTCCGCCCTCCACCGCCGCCCGCGAGAGGGCTCGCAACACTCCGCAGCCACCCTCCGCACCCACAGCAGGAGACTTCGCCATGCCCAAGCGCGAACTGCTCAAGCTCCCCGTCGTGCTCGCCGAACTCGGCATGTCCCGTGCCGCCTTCTACCGGATGCGCGCCCGGGGCCAGGCGCCGCGCCTCATCAAGCTCCCCAACGGCCAGGTCCGGGTCGACCGGGCCGACCTGGACGCGTGGCTCGCCGCCTGCGAGGTGGCCGCCTGATGCCCACCTCCTACAAGGTCACGTTCTGGGACCACCGCCACCGCCCGGACCGCCGCAAGCCGTGGATGGTCCGATGGACGGTGGCCGGGCGGGAGTTCTCCGAGTCCTACCTGTCCAAGACCCAGGCGGACGGCCGCAAGGCCGAGCTGATCACCGCCGCCCGGTCGGGTGAGCCGTTCGACGTCGACCGGGGTCTGCCGCTCTCCGAGCTCCGCAAGGAGAAGCAGATCACCTGGTACGAGCTCGGCCGGCGGTACGTCGAGGCCCGATGGGAGGGGGCTCCGGCCAAGACCCGCACGACGTGGGCCGATGCCCTCGCCACGGTCACGTTCGAGCTGGTGAAGTCGAAGGCCGGCATGCCGGACAAGCGGATCGTCCGTCGGGCGCTCTACAGCTGGGCCTTCAACGTGCACGCGTGGGGCGAGGAGCCGCCGGCGGACTGGGCCAAGGCGCTGGCCTGGGTGCAGAAGCAGTCCGTGCTGGTCTCCGCCTTCGAGGAGCCGCCGATGGTGCGCCGCCTGCTGAACGCCCTCGCGGTGAAGCTGGACGGCAAGAAGGCCGCCCCGTCGGTCATCCTGCGCAAGCGCCGCATCCTCGGCCACCTCTTCGGCTACGCGGTGAAGGAGGGCTACCTGGCCGCCAACCCGCTCCCGACCGTCCAGTGGCAGCCGCCGGAGACCGAGGAGGAGGTCGATCCCGGTGTGGTGGTCAACGAGGACCAGGCCGCCGCGCTCATCGAGGCGGTCGGGCGGCAGGGGAAGCGCGGGGCCCACCTCCGGGCCTTCTTCGCCTGCCTCTACTACGGCTGGCTGCGGCCGGCCGAGGCCGTGTTCCTCACGCTCGCGCGCTGCCACCTCCCGGTCGAGGGGTGGGGCTACGTCGTCCTGGACGAGACCCGGCCGCGAGTCGGCTCGGCCTGGACGGACGACGGGACGTCGCACGACAAGCGCGGGCTGAAGCACCGGGCCGAGAAGGCGACCCGTCGCGTCCCGGTCCCGCCCGAGCTGGTGGCGATCCTGCGGGAGCACGTCGCCGCCTTCGGCGCCGCGCCGGACGGGCGGCTGTTCCGGACGTCCAGGGGCGGGATGGTGCAGGAGAGCGGGTACGGGGTCGTCTGGCAGCGGGCCCGGGCCGAGGTGCTCTCGCCGGCCGACTGCGCGACGAAGCTCGGCAAGCGGCCGTACGACCTGCGGCACGCGGGGATCTCGCTCGGGCTGAACTCCGGGGTCGACCCGACGGAGGTCGCCCGGCGGGCGGGGCACAGCGTCGCCGTCCTGCTCCGGGTCTACGCGAAGTGCCTGCACGGCACCGTCGAGTACGCGAACGAGCTGATCTCGAAGCGGCTCAACCGGAACCGCACGGCGCCGCCGCCGACCCCGGATCCTGGTCCGTAGCTGGTCCGGATGTGCTGGTCAGGGCCGGGATTCAGGCGGAATCAGGTGAGACAAACCACTCATAACGGGCATCCGTCATAGCCGCGCGTTCGAGCGCACGAAAAGAGCCCCTGATCTGCGTTTCCGCAGATCAGGGGCTCTTTCGTATCCCTGTGGCTGGTGCAGGGTTCGAACCTGCGTAGCTTGCGCGACAGATTTACAGTCTGCTCCCTTTGGCCGCTCGGGCAACCAGCCAGGATCTTTGTTTCCCGGGGCGTTCGCCCCGTTCGACTTGGTAAACCATACCCGATCCCGGGGGGTGCTCCGCCACTCGATAGATCACGCGACGATCAAGGAATCTCGGGCGACCGCTACGGGCGGGGCCGGTGCGGCGCTGGATAGGCTGGGGCCGCGGACGCCCGGTGGGCGGGCCGTGCCAGTGAAGCCAGAGCATCAAGGAGACCAACACCCATGGCCGACTCCAGTTTCGACATCGTCTCGAAGGTCGAGTGGCAGGAGGTCGACAACGCGATCAACCAGACCTCCCGCGAGATCGCGACGCGCTTCGACTTCAAGAACGTGGGCGCCGAGATCAGCCGCTCCGGCGAGAAGATCGAGATGAAGGCGAACGGCGAGGAGCGCGTGCGCGCCGTGCTCGACATCCTCCAGACCAAGTTCGTCAAGCGCGGCCTGTCGCTGAAGGCCCTGGACGCCAACGAGCCCCAGCTGTCCGGCAAGGAGTACAAGATCTTCGCCAACGTCAAGGAGGGCATCACCACGGAGGACGCGAAGAAGGTCGCGAAGATCATCCGTGACGAGGGCCCGAAGGGCGTCAAGGCACAGGTCCAGGGCGACGAGCTGCGCGTCAGCTCGAAGAGCCGCGACGACCTCCAGGCCGTGCAGGCCCTGCTCAAGGGCAAGGACCTGGACTTCGCGATCCAGTTCGTGAACTACCGCTAGGTCGGGCGCCGGCCCGCGGGAACGCGGGCTCCGAGCGGCCACCGGGCGCGGCGGGGCGCGGTGCCGAGGAC
>NZ_JBEXJK010000237.1:0-13010 GCF_040609095.1 Kitasatospora sp. NPDC004799 | reverse complement strand
AACCCCAGTCGCAAGGACCGAGGCCGGGGATGTCAACATATCTGGCGTTGACTTTTGGCACGCTGTTGAGTTCTCAAGGAACGGACGCTTCCTTCAGACCGCCTTCCAGCAGGCCCTCCGGGCTTCGTTCTTTCGTGTTTCCAGCTTATCAGACGCTTTCCGCATCCGATTCGCCGGTGTCTTTCGGGGCTTGGCGCCCCGTCCGACGTTTCAGACCTTAGCCGACCTCCACTCCGGAAAGCGAATCCAGTGCAATCCGATAAACGGACATGCTGAATAAGCACCAGGAGGTGGTGTTTCAGAGGATTGGCCACCCCGGGACCGTCCGCGCCGACGCGTGTCCGGTGCTCCCAAGCAGGTGGCTGGAGAACACTACTCCTCCTTCGCGGCCGGGCCAAATGCCCGGTCCGTGCTCCCCGGGGCGACGCAGTCGGCATCCGCGGCCGGAAGGACGCCGTCCAGGAGGTAGTGGTCGACGGCCGCGTCCACGCAGGCGTCGCGCGGCGCGAACAGGCCCGCGTAGACGGTGTGGCGGAAGGCGCCGCGCAGGGTGACCAGGCGGGAGCCGGCCAGGGCGTCGTGGGCGGAGAGCTGGCCGGAGCGGGTGGCCGCCGGGTCGCCGTCGGCGCCGACCAGCAGGACCGGTACGGCGTTGCGCACCCGGGTGGGCGGTTCGGCGGGCTGCGCGGGCCAGAAGGTGCAGGGGGTGAGGTTGCGGGTGAGCGGGCCGAACAGCGGCTCGTCGGTGCGGTGGGCCTGGACGTCGCGGTAGTAGGCGAGCGGGTCGCGCGAGGCGGCGCGGTCCGCGCACATGATCGCGGTCTGCACGGCGGCGGCCCCGCCCGCGTCGGGGGCCTCCAGGCCGGCCAGTACGGCCTCCAGCAGCGCGGTCGGCTCGGCCGTCCGGCCTTCGGCCGCGTCGAGCAGGACGCGCACGAGGGCGGCGAACTCCGTGTAGGCGGCGGTGTCGTCGCCGGCCGCCACCGTCCACAGCACCTGCGGCAGGGCACGGGCGTCGACCCGGTGGGTGCCCACCGTCAGCGGGGCCCGCCCGGCCGCCAGGCGCACCCGCTCGACGGCGGTCAGCACCTCGGCGGTGCTGGTGCCCAGGTGGTGGCGGTCGTCGTGGCGGGCCGCCCACCCTGCCCACGCGGTGAGCGCGGCGTCCATCGCGGGGCCCTGGGTGGCGGTCAGGTCGGGGCCGAAGCGGTCCGGGTCCAGGGGGGCGTCGAGCACCGCCCGTCCGACGCGTTCGGGGAACAGCTGGAGGTACACCTCACCGAGGTAGCTGCCGTAGGAGGAGCCGAGGTAGGCGATCGTCGGCTCGCCGAGGACGGCGCGCACCAGGTCCATGTCCCGGGCGGTGTTGCGGGTGGAGACGTGCGGCAGCACGGCGTGGTAGGGCGCGCAGCGGGCGGCCAGGTCCTTGGCGAGCTCGGCGGACCGGTCGAAGGTCGCGCGGGTGGGGCCGGCCGAGCCGGGGCCGGCGGCGGGCCAGCCGCAGTCGAGCGGGGTGCTGGCGCCGACGAAGCGCGGGTCCATGCCGACGATGTCGTAGCGGGCGGCGAGGGCGGGCGCGGCCCGGCTCAGGGCGAGGGCGAGGTGGCGGGCGGGGACGCCGGGGCCGCCGGGGTTGTAGAAGAGGGTGCCCAGGCGGTGGGCGGCGTCGGTGGCGGGCAGCCGGGAGAGGGCGACGCCGAGGGTGCGGCCGTCCGGGTGGCGGTAGTCGAGCGGGACGGTGACCTCGGTGCAGCGGGCGCCGGCGGCGTCGAGGTCGGCGCCGGCGGTGTCCTCCGGGCCGGTCCGGCAGGGGTGCCAGACGGGCTGCCGGCGGCGCAGCGCGGCGAGCGGGTCGGCGGCGTCTCCCGGATAGGCGGCACCGCCGGCGGCATTCCTCGCTCCCGCGCCGTCCCCGGCGGACGGTGGCGCGGCGGCCGCCGCCGGGGCGGGCAGCGCGGTGAGGACGGTCAGGGCCAGCGCCGCCACTGCGGCAGCCGGCTTGGCGGATCGGATCACGGCGGTTCCCCTCGGGTGCTCGGCAGGCCGTCGGGGGCGACGCTAGGCGTGCCGGCCGGCCGGGCACATCCGCCGCCGGTATCGGCCGGATCGCCCAACTGCGCCTACGGGTTTACGACTTCAGGATCAAACCCGGGCGCCGGCCGACGGGCCCGAGCTGTGAACGGAAGTCGTCAAGAGAACGCTCCTTCTCGTCGGTGTTCCACTCGTCCGTGTTCCGACTTGTCTGCGATCAGACAATCAATATCGCCAACTGTGCGTCGACGTACGGTGAATGAGGGACGAACGGGCTCCGACACCGACCGGTGGCTGTTCGAGTGCGGCCGGATCCGGCGGGTGGAAAGCGGCGTCATGGCCACCGGAGCGGCGGCGACGCCCCTCCGTCCCCGAACAGGCTCTCGTTTCATCCCGCCCCGGATGACCCACCCGGACCACCGTTCCGCCCAGGGCCCCGTGATTCGAATCCCTGCCCGAACTCCGGCCGGGGTGCGACATCCTGCGGTATTGCCCCGAACAGTGGCTCCTGGGCCCGTTTCCGCCATTTCTCCGCATACGCAGCTATCCGCCGCCACCGCGGGTAATCCTGAGCTGCCCGCCGAGTGAAGGCGTCGACCGGGCCCGAGCAGCCGTACGCGCTCCGCCCTTCCCGGCCGCGTTCACCCGGACGTGCTCGACCGAAGGAGATCTCACATGTCCGTCGTTCGCCGGGTGCTGGTCACGGCCGCGGTCCTCACCGCCACCGTGGTCGTCGCCCCCACCTCCTCCGCCCAGCCGCTCGACCCGTCGGCCTCCCGCGCCGCCGCCACCTCCCCGCTCGCCCGCCAGCCGAGCTTCCACGCCTTCACCAGCACCGGCTTCTCGGGCGCGGACCGCTGGTTCTACGGCAACCAGGGCGAGTGCACCTACGTCGGCGACAACTGGAACGACCGGATCCGCTCCGCCCGCACCGAGGGCGGCGACCGGGTGGAGCTGTGGGACAACTACGACTGCACCGGGGGGTCGATCACCATCGACCGCACCGGCTACGGCAGCATCGGCGCCTGGGTCAGCGCCTACCGCGCCTACCTCGGCTAGCCGCCGCCCCGGCTGACGCCCGTCCCGTCCAGCCGTCCCCGCGGGTGCCGAAGCACCGCGGCCCGTCGACCGGTCGCCCCGGTCGACGGGCCGCCCGTCGCATCCGGCGGGGAGACCCGTGCCCCCTCCCGGCCGCCGGCCGGTCCGGCACCGCTGGTCAGCCGAGCGGCGAGAGCGCCCCGTAGGCGTCGGCCGAGTACGCGGTGAGGTCCGGGTGGCGCTTGAGCAGGACCGCCACCTCGTCGAGCGCCCCGGGCCGCTCCGCCATCCGCTGCGGCACCACCAGCCGACCGCCCTGCTCGGGCGGCACCAGGCCGCTCACCAGGGTGCGGCGGACGGTCCGCTCGTGCCGGGTGCCGCGGCCGGTGCCGCCGTACGGGTCGCGGGCCAGGGCACTGACGCCGCCGCGGGCGGAGAGCTGGTCGAGCTCCGGGACGAGCCGCCAGACCTGCTGGGCCTGGTGGCTCTGCACCGAGCCGGCCAGGTTCGCCTCCAGGCCGTGGGCGTGGCACAGCTCCACGAAGAACCGGATCTCCTCCAGCGTGAGGATGCCGGTCCGGGCCAGGCCGTGCCGGTCGGTGTCGTGGCGGTCGAGATCGGCCAGCTCGGCGCTGCCGGCGGTGGAGACCAGCCCGATCCGGGCGACCTTCAGCAGGATGCTGGTGTCGATCATGATCGCGTCGGCGCCGGCGGCCGCGCTGGCCTCGACCACCGCGCGGATCGCCGCCCGGTCGGTGCGGCGGCCGGCCGTCAGGCCGTACCTCCCGTGCGCGAAGGGCTCGTTGACGGCGACGAAGCCACCGGGCGCGGCCATCGGCAGGGCACCGGCCGCCTTCAGCTCGGCCGGGTCCGGCCGCCGCCCGTCGAAGAGCGGCTCACCGTGCGCGTCGAGCAGGGCGTCCGCGTACTCGGCGAGGTCGAACGCTCCGGGCGTGGACGGCTCGCACGGGTAGTACTCCCGCAGGCCGACCAAGGCCCGCCGTACCTGCGGCAGCGTCTTGCGGGCGTCCCACAGGTCGAGGTCCTGGGCGAACAGCACGGACATCACCCGGGTGTGCGAGAGCCGCTCGGTGCGGCGCAGCGTCGCCGTGATCTCGCCGAGCACGTCGGCCAGTTCGCCCGTCCGCATGCCGTCCAGGCCCACTTTGACGATGCCGCAGGGGTGCACCCGGGTGCCCATCGCCAGGGCGACGCCGAGCGCGGCCTGCGCCGCCTTCCCGACCTGCTCGTACGCCGACTTGGGCAGGGCCAGGCCGTTCTCGGCGCGCCGGAACAGCAGCTGGTCCTCGCCGATGTTGGTGCTCAGCTGGACGGGAAGGTCCCGGCGGGCGGCCAGGACCGCGTCCGCGATGTCCATGATCCGGCGCGGCTTGATCGTCCCGAGCGCGCTGCGCGGATCCTCGCTGTCGATGATCCGGGCACCCCCGAGAACCGCCTCCCGCGCCTCCTGCGGGTCGAAGACGCTGACCAGCAGCCGTCGATCCGCCCCGACCGCGCCGGGTGTGCCGGGCATTCCGATGGTCGACACCGCTCCCCCTCCGAGAACTGACCGTTCGTCCGGCGGCCAGTCTCGACCGCACGAGGTGCGCTGCCGACCGATCGGCGACCGCCCTTCACTCGAAGGAGTGAGGGCGCTTGACAGGCGGAGGCCAGGGCACAGCTCGGTCGACGGACCGGGTGTCGGTGCGTCCGCCGACGGGAGGCCGTGGGCCGCCGGCCGCATGATGTGAACACTTCACCACGGGGACGTGATCGTGTAGCGTCCCTCGGATGTCGAGGATTCTGGTCACCGATCTGGACGGCACCTTACTCGGCGGCACCCGGGACGACCGGCGCCGGTTGCGCGACGCCCTGGCCCGGCACCCCGAGGTGACCCCGGTCTTCGCCACCGGGCGCGCGCTGGCCTCCGTGCGCGAGGTGCTCCGCGACCCGCTCGTCCCCCGGCCGCGGTGGGTCATCGCCGACGTCGGCGCGACCGTCGCCGACGGCACGGACCTCACCCCGGTGGACCCGGTGCAGGAGCAGCTGCGGACCGGCTGGCCGGGAGCGGAGCGGGTCCGCGCGGCGCTGTCCCGGTTCCCCCAACTCCGTTACCAGGACGGCATCGTCCAGAGCGGCCGGTGCTCCTACCACCTCGCCCCCGACCGGCTCACCGACGAACTCACCGCGGCGGTCGAGGATCTCGGCTGCACCTGGGAGTACTCCGGGGACCTCTTCTTCGACGTGCTACCGCCGGGCGCCTCCAAGGGCAACGCGCTCCGGGCCCTGGCCGGGAAGCTGGGCTGGCGGCCCGACGAGATCCTCGTCGCCGGCGACTCCCACAACGACCTCTCGCTGTTCCGGGCCGGTACGCACGCGGTGGTCGTCGCCGGGGCCGAGCCCGCGCTGCTCGCCGCCCTCACCGACCACCCGCTCCTGCGGCGCCCCGACCGGACCGGCGCGGCCGGCATCCACGCGGCGCTCCGGGAACTCGGCTGGCTCTCCCCCGAGCCCGGCCCCACCCGCCGTGGCCGCCCGGCCGGCCCCGCGCACCCGGTCCCGTCCCCCGACGCGGGTCCGCACTCCCTCGTGGTGGCCTACCACCGCCCGCCGCTGCACTGGAACGGCGAGACCTGGCAGCCACCCAGCAGCCCCAACGGCATCCTGCCCACGCTGACCAGCGCCTTCGCGAACGGCCTCCCGGGCGTCTGGGTCACGGCGCTGGTCGGTGGCGAGCCGGGCGGCGCCCCGCGCGACAACGCGTACCGCGGCCCGTACGGCACCTCGTGCGACGACCGCCCGCACCCCTCCGGGCTGCCGCTCTCCCCCGTACCGGTCGACGGGCCCACCTGGACCGGCTACTTCCACCGCGCCTGCAAGGAGACGCTGTGGCCGGTCCTGATGTCGGAGCCGGGCCGGTCGGTCCTCGACGAACGGGCCTGGGCCGACTACCGCACGGTCAACGCGCGCTTCGCCCGCCACATCAGCACGCAGGCCGCGCCCGGCGCCACCGTCTGGCTCCACGACTACAACCTCTGGCTGGTCCCCGGCCTGCTGCGCCGCCTCCGGCCCGACCTGGGGACCGGGATCTTCCACCACACCCCCTTCCCCGCCCCGGAGGTCTTCGACGCGCTCCCGGTCGCCGCCGAACTGCGCGGCTCGCTGGCCTGCCTCGACTGGGCGGGCTTCCACACCGAGGACTTCGCCGGGCACTTCCGTGCGGCCCTCGGCGGCCTGCCCCGTCCACCGCGCACCGGCGTCCACCCGCTCGGGGTCGACCGGCCGGCCATCGAGCGGCTCGCCGTCGACCGGCTCGCCCGCCTCCGTACGGCCCGCCGCGAGCCGGCCGCCGGGCCGGTGGTGCTCTCGGTCGAGCGCCTCGACTACGCCAAGGCCCCGGTCCAGAAGGTGGAGGCCGTCGACCGGCTGCTCGCCCGCCGGCCCGGGCTGCGCGGCCGGCTCGCCTTCCGGCTGGTCTGCCCGCCGCCCGAGCCCGGCATCACCGCCTACGACGCCACCCGCCGACTCCTCGAACAGCGCGTGGAAGAGGTCAACAGGCGCTGGCAGCACGGTACTTGGCAACCGGTCGACTACCGTCCGCACAGCCTGTCCGCCGCCGAGGTGGTCGACGAGTACCTGACGGCGGACGTGCTCTGGGTGACCTCGTTCCAGGACGGGATGAACCTCACCGCCAAGGAGTTCGTCGCCGCCCGGGCCGCCCTCCCGCAGCCCGACGCCGACCAGGGCGTGCTGGTGCTCTCCCGCCACGTCGGCGCCGCGGCCGAACTCGGCACGGCCGCCCTGCTCACCGACCCGCACTCGCCCGAGGACCTCGCCGCCGTCCTGGCCCGCGCCCTCGACCTCGCCCCCGCCGAACGCCGGGCCCGCATGGAGCGGCTCGCCGAACTCCTCGGCCGGGAGCGGCCGGCGGACTGGGCCGCCGGGGTCGTCGACGCGATCCGCAGCGCCTCCGCCGCCCGGCACCCGGCCACCGCGCGCCTGCCCTGAGCCGCAGAGCCCGGCGGCGCCGGGCCGAAGCCCCCCGGCGGCCTGAGCCCCGGCGGCCCACCGGCACACCCGTCAGCGGCGCGGACCGGCCACCGCGTACAGCGCACCGCCGGTCACCAGCAGCGCCACCGCGGCCCAGGTGGACGCCTCCGTGCCGGCCGGCGAGGTCATCCAGCCGACCGCCTTCCCCACGGTGTCCGGCGGCAGCGGCGGGACGAGGACGGTGAACGCGAGCCAGCCGGTCGGCAGGGTCCAGGCGAGGTGCGCCCCGCACAGCACCGCCCCGAGCGCGGCCAGGCCGACCAGGCCCGCGCTGTCCCGGACGACGACCTCCGTGGCGGCGAACCTCGGGCCCACCGCCTGGACCGCCAGCAGCGCCGCCGCGGCGACCGCGCCGATCAGCAGCGTGTGCGCCGCCCGGCGGGGCGCCCACCGGATCGCCGCCGTCCGGTCCAGTGCGCGGTCCTGCCCGCCGAAGCCGACCGAACCGGCCGCCACGCACCCGGCGAGCACGAAGAACGCGGTCGGGTCCGTCGCCTCCGCCACGCCCGTCCCGATGCCCCGGCCGAGGACCGCCGCCGCCAGCGCGACGAGCGTGACCGCGGCGGCCGAGGCGGGCACCTGCCGTGAACGCGCGTACAGCACCAGCCACCTCATCGCGACGCGCCTCCCGCCGAAATCTCGCTCAGCCGCGCGGTGCAGGACAGGGCGGCGGTGCGCAGCGCGGCGATCCGCGCGCGCTGCTCGGCCGGCGCCAGCGCCTTCAGTTCCCGCCAGGCGGCGTCGGCGGCCGCCCAGGTCCTGCGCGAGTACTCCTCGGTGCCCTTCTCCGCGAGCGGTCGGAGGGTGGGGTCGCCGAGGGCCAGGCCTGCGACGATGCTCTGGAGGGCGACGTCCTCCTGGCCCCCGCCCTCCCGGGAGGTACGGGCGTGGCAGCTCGGTGCCAGTCCCTCGGCGACCAGCGCTCGGGTCAGGTCCTGGCCCGTCGCCGTGCCGAACAGCTGCTCGTCGAAGTCGACCAGCACCACGTCGCCGGAGAGCGGGCGGGGATCACCGAGCGCGCGCAGCGCGGTGTCCTCCCGCACCGAGGTCGGCGCCCGGTCGCCCAGGACGTCGTGCAGCACGCTCAGCGCCTCCCGGCCGCGCGGCGCGAGCTCGGCCAGGTGGGACCGGCTCGCCTCGGTCACGCAGACCGGCCCGTCGCACACCAGGGCGGCGGCGGCCTTGTCCACGACGTAGGTGTCGCGCGCCGCGGCCGGGAGGATCAGCAGGGCCGCGGCCGCGCCCGCCAGGGCGGGAGCCACCGCGAGCAGCCGGGCCCGGCGGGTCGAGGCCGCCAGCAGCGCGAGGCCGGTGGCGAGCAGGCCGAGCAGCCAGATCGTCTGGCCGAGGTGGACGGAGCCGGACAGGGTCAGCAGCATCTGCCGCGGATCCGCGGTCACCGGGGAGAGCAGGCCGAGCCGGTTCGACGTCCTGCTCTCCGGCACCTCCCCTTCGATCGTCACCCGCAGCACGTTCGTCATCACGAGGCAGGCCACCACCAGGGCCGGCGGGGTGAGGACGGAGGGCAGGGTGCGCGCGACGCCCATGGCGGACACGGCGGCCGCGACCAGGCCCAGGACGGCCACCAGCGGGATCGGCAGCCAGCCGAGGCCCGTGTAGGTGGTCGGGCCGAGCGCCACCTGCGCTCCGCCGGCGACGGTGAGGAGGCCGAAGCCCACCGCGAGCGCGAGCGCGAGCGCTCCCGCCGGCAGCGCCGCACGGCGCCAGGCCGGCAGCGGCGTGGTCGCCAGCAGTTCGGTCATCCGCGAGCGGGGTTCGCGCAGCCCGTACACCGCTCCGACACCGACCACGAGCGGCAGCCAGAAGGCCAGCAGGGACCGGGTCCACATGGCCATGGTGGTCCACTGGGCCGTCCACCCCGCGGTGCCCCGCCACCAGATCCCGTCGATCAGGAAGAAGACCGCCAGGCTGCCGCCCAGGACGACGACTCCGGCCCACGGGGCGGCGGAGCGCCTCAGTTCGGTACGCAGCACACGTCCGTTCACCAGGCACCCCCCGACCGGCCGGAGGTGCGGAGCAGCGCCGAGTAGCCGCGCTCCAGGGGGCTGTCGCCCGGGTGCTCGGCGGTGCCCGCGGCGGCCAGCTCGTCCGGCGTGCCCTGGAACACGAGGCGGCCGCCGGCGAAGAGCACCACGTCGGAGCAGGCGGCCGCGACGTCCTCGACCAGGTGGGTGGAGACCAGCACGCAGGTGTCGCGGCCCAGTTCCTGGAGCAGCTCGCGGAAGCGCAGCCGCTGCGCCGGGTCGAGACCGGCCGTCGGCTCGTCCAGCAGCAGCACCTCGGGGGAGTTGACGATGGCCTGGGCGATGCCGGCCCGCCGCACCATGCCGCCGGACAGGGTCTTCAGCCGGTGGTCGGCGCGGTCCGCCAGGCCCACCCGCTCCACGGCACGCTGGACGGCGTCGGGGATGTCCGCCTTGGGGACCTCCTTCAGCCAGGCCATGTACTCGACGAACTCCCGTACCGTGAAGCGCTTGTAGTAGCCGAAGTCCTGCGGCAGGTAGCCGATGCGGCGGCGCAGGGCCCGGTGGTCGCCCACCCTGCGCAGGGAGGTGCCGAGTATCTCCAGTTCGCCCTCGGTGGGGCGCAGCACCGTGGCCAGCGTCCGGATCAGGGTGGTCTTCCCCGCTCCGTTGGGGCCCAGGAGGCCGTGGGCGCCGGTGCCGAGGGAGAGGTCGAGCCCGTCGACGGCCATCTTGGTCCGTCCGACGCGTACCCTCAGGCCGCTCGCCCGGATCTCCCAGGCGTAGGTCTTCGGCGCGGTGTCGGCCGCGCTCGTCACGGGTGTCATGCGGTGGTCCCTTTCGATGGTGGACAGGGTTTTCCGGTTGCGGTGGGTTGGGTGGACCGGGGTCTCACAGCGCCGAGTAGGCGTCCCGGCGGGCGATCACGGCGCCGGTGCCGAGTGCGAGGAGCAGCGCCCACAGGGGCAACCGGTCCGGTTGCAGGGCGAGTTGCAGGACGGCGGGGACGCGGCCGGTGACCGACGCGGGGACCAGGACGAGGACGGCCCAGGCGGCCACCAGCCCGGCGGCGGCGCGGGTCACGCCGACCAGGCTGCCCAGCGCCAGGGCGGTGGAGGTGAAGGCCAGCGAGGGCAGCAGCCACTGGGCGGCCGTCGTGGTTCCGGTCAGCCACCCCCCCACCAGCAGCACGGGCAGGACCACCACGAGGGCCGAGGTGGTGCGCCTGAGCAGCAGCGGCAGGCCGGCCCGGGCGGTCGAGGCGGTCAGTTCGTGGGCCGGGTCCAGGCCGCTCGACCACGACGCGGCGACACCGCACAGCGGCAGCACCGGCGCCGTCAGGGACACCACCGAGGAGCCGCCGAAGAGCTCCGCCGGCGCGGCCGCGTCCAGCAGCAGCGCCACCAGGGTGACGACGGCGGTCATGGCCAGCCACGGGGTCATGACCGGCGTCAGCCAGGACGACACCCACATCGGCCGGCGCCACCGCGAGGGCGCCCTGACCGCCGCGTCCAGCTGCGGTTCCAGACCGGCCCGGACGGTGTCGACCAGCGCGGCGATGCCCGGCGCCTCGGTGGCCACGGCGGCCGCCAGGTGGCTCCGGCACGGCGCGCAGGTCTCCAGATGGGCCTCCAGGGCCCAGACCGTGTCCGCCGCCATCGCCGTGTCACCGCGCGCGTAGTCGTCGATCAACCGCCTGGACGCGTGTTCCCCGGTCATCCGCCCACCTCGCTCCGCTCGCCCGTGCGAGCACCTCCCGCATTCATGCCAGCGCCTCCCGCGCTCATGACAGCGCCTCCCGCATCGCGATCCGGGCCCGGCGGGCACGGGTCTTGACCGTGCCCTCGGGCAGTCTGAGCAGGACGGCGGTCTCCCGGACGGAGAGCCCGTCGAGCACCGTGGCCTGCAGGACCTCGCGGAGCTCCGGCGCCAGCCGTCGCAGGGCGTCGCCGACGTCACCCCCGACCGTCCCGGCGAGGGCCTCCTCCTCCGCCGCCGGCGCCGGCGCCAGCTCGGCGGCGGCGACCGGCGGTTCGGCGTGGTGGGCACGGCGCCGGAACGCGTCAACGAGGCGGCGCGCCGCGATCGTCCACAGCCACCCGACGGCCGTCCCGCCGACCGCGCTCCCGGCGAACGCGTCGGCCGCGCGCCAGACCGCCAGGTAGGTCTCCTGCATGACCTCGGCGACGATCTGCGCGTCCGCGCAGCGGCGGCGCAGCCGCACCGCCAGCCACGGCGACGTACGGCGGTACAACTCGTCGAACGCCCCACGGTCGCCCCTGGCCACCAGCCGGAGGAGACGCTCCTCGTCCAACTCGTCCAGTGCTCTCCTGCGTGATCTCACACCAGCCAGACGCCGGGTTCGGCTCCAGGGTTCTCCGTTCGGCGTGACCTGCGTCACAGGGCGGAGGCCCGGTCTCCGGATCCGGTCCGGCCGCTCCGGCCCAGGTCAGCGCGACGGGCAGCCCGAAGCGCGCGGACAGCGCGAGGCGCGTGGAGGCCGCGAGGCGCGGGCGGCGGCGGTGAGCCGCCTCGCCGCCGCCCGGTCCCGCCGACCGGGCCTCACGCCCCCGGCGCGGGCTGCTGCTGGGTGAGGCAGTGGATGCCGCCGCCGACCGCCGCGATGCGGCCGATGTCGACCTGGGCGACCGTACGGCCCGGGTGCTGCTCGCCGATGACGGCGGCCGCCCGTTCGTCGGCTGCCCGGTCCCCGAAGCGGGGAACGATGACGCCGCCGTTGCAGACGTAGTAGTTGACGTACGTGGCCAGGAAGCCCCGGCCCGCGCCCGGGACGAGGCCGAGGTCGGGCCCGGGGAGGTCGACCACCGTGAACGCGCGCCCCTTGGCGTCGGTCTCCGACCGGAGCACCTGGGCGGCCTGGTCGGCGGCCGCGGTCCGGATGTCCGGCTGGGCGTCGGGCCGGGTGTCGGTTTGGGCGGCGGCGGCCGGCCGGTGCAGCAGGACGGTGCCCGGCTCGGCGAACCGGGCGAGGGTGTCCACGTGGCAGTCGGTGAGGTCCTGCCACGCGGCGCCCTGGAACCAGATCACCTTCTCGGCGCCGAGCAGTGCCTTGAGGTCCTCCTCGATCCGGTCCCGGGACGCGCCGGGGTTGCGGTTGCCGTTGACCCAGGAGCTCTCGGTGGCCAGCAGCGTGCCCTCGCCGTCCACCTCGAAGCCGCCGCCCTCGCCGGTGACCGGCGCCTGGACGCGGGTGACGCGGTAGTGGTCGAGGAGGTAGCGGGCGACCAGGGCGTCGTTGGCGTGGGTCTGCTTGTCGCCCCAGCCGTTGAAGTTGAAGTCGATCGCGGCCGGCCCCCGCGGACCGGTGACGAAGGTCGGGCCGGAGCCCCGGGCCCACAGGTCGTCGACCTTCAGCTCCAGCACCTCGACCGAGGAGCCGCACGCCTGCCGGGCCTGGTCCGCCTGATCGGGCCGGGCCAGCAGGACCACCGGTTCGAACCCGGCGACCGCCCGGGCCACCTCGGCGACCTCCTGCCGGACGCCGGGCAGCTGCTCGCCCCACAGCTCCGCCGAGGCCGGCCAGGCCATGAAGGTCCGGGCGTGCGGGCCGGTCTCCGCCGGCATCACCCGCGCCTGAGCGGCCCCCGCCGCCCCGGGCGGTACGGGCGGTAGCGGCGGCTCGGGGGAGGCGTCGGGGCCGCCGGCGGCGGAGCAGCCGTCGGTCAGGGCCAGCGCGGCGAGCACGGCGCTGGAGCGCAGCAGCGTACGGCGGGACGGCCGGGGGTGAGCCATGGGGCCTCGTTCCGGTAGGTGCGGGGGGCGCCCCGCACGCTACTGAAGGCCGGGCCGGGAGCCGGGCAGGACGGCGGGCGTGCCCCCGGATACCACCCGGGGGCACGCCGCCGGCGGGTGGTGGGGCCGACGGGCAACGGGCAGGCGAGGTGC
>NZ_JBEXJK010000236.1:0-13037 GCF_040609095.1 Kitasatospora sp. NPDC004799 | reverse complement strand
ACTTTTGGCACGCTGTTGAGTTCTCAAGGAACGGACGCTTCCTTCGGACCGCCTTCCAGCAGGCCCTCCGGGCTTCGTTCTTTCGTGTTTCCAGCCTACCAGACGATTTCCGCTCCGTTTACCGGGGCTTTTCACGTCTGAAATCTGGCGTTAACCGCGGAGTCGCGGCGACTCGACCCACCATAGCCGGTCGGCAGCCGGAGCGCGAATCGGGGCGCACCGGGTGTCCTCCGGACGGCGGCATGATTTGTTGCTCTCGCGAGCATATACAGCAATGGTCCCGATTCGCCAAGATGCCTGTAGAGTGCGGCACATCGGCAAGAGGACTAGACCACTCGCGGGCCGGTGATTCGCCGGCCGGCCAGGTAGGCAAGGGCGGGCTCTTCGCCCGAGAATGTCAGCAGATGTCCAAAGTTGACATGATTTAGGCTTCAGTTGATCGTCGTGCCGCTCCTCGCGGCCGCTCGCTGTACTGCGCACTTGGGAGGCACAACCATGACCACTGTGACGTCGCCGCTGACCGGCAAGATCGTGGGGCTCGCGGGCGTGCCCGACCCGGTGTTCTCGGGTGCGATGGTCGGCCCGGGCACCGCGATCGACCCCGTTCGCGAGCAGACCACGGCGGTCGCCCCGGTGGACGGCGTCGTCGTCTCCATGCACCCGCACGCGTTCGTCGTCGTGGACTCCGAGGGCCACGGTGTGCTGACCCACCTCGGGATCGACACCGTCCAGCTCAACGGCGAGGGCTTCGAGCTGCTCGTCCACAAGGGCGACACGGTGACCCGCGGTCAGGCCGTCATCAAGTGGGACCCGGCCGCCGTCGAGGCCGCGGGCAAGTCGCCGATCTCGCCGATCGTGGCGCTGGAGGCCACCGCCGACTCGCTCGGCGGCCTGCGGGAGGACGGCGACGCCAAGGCGGGCGAGCAGCTCTTCAGCTGGAGCTGACCCCTTTCCTTCCGACACCCGCCCCGGACGAGATGACGGGGCGGCCCCCACACAGCGGTTCCCGGCGGGGCCGCTCATCTCAGCGGAGACAGGTGACATGGAGAAGACGCTGCGCGGCGTGGGCGTGAGCCACGGGGTCGCGATCGGCCAGGTGCGGCACATGGGGACGGCGGTGCTGGAGCCCCCGGCCACCCAGATCCCGGCCGAGGACGCCCCGCGCGAGCAGGCGCGCGCCCAGGCCGCCGTCGAGGCGGTCGCCGCCGATCTCGTCGCGCGCGGCAACCTCGCGGGCGGTGAGGCCCAGGCCGTGCTGGAGGCCCAGGCGCTGATGGCGCAGGACCCGGAGCTGATGGCCGACGTGTCCCGCCGGATCGCCGTCGGCAGCAGTGCCGAGCGCGGCGTCTACGACGCGTTCGCGGCCTACCGGGCGCTGCTCGCCTCCGCCGGGGAGTACCTGGCCGGGCGGGTCGCCGACCTGGACGACGTGCGCAACCGGATCGTGGCCCGGCTGCTCGGCGTGCCGATGCCGGGCGTGCCGGACAGCGACGAGCCGTACGTGCTGTTCGCGCGGGACCTCGCGCCGGCGGACACCGCCCTGCTCGACCCGACCCTGGTGCTCGGCTTCGTGACCGAGGAGGGCGGGCCGACCAGCCACAGCGCCATCCTGGCCCGGGCGCTGGGCGTGCCGGCCGTCGTGGCGCTGCCGGGGGCGACCGACGTCGCCGAGGGCACCGTCGTCGCGGTGGACGGCAGCTCCGGCGACGTCCTGCTGGAGCCGTCCCAGGAGAAGCAGGACGAGCTGCGGGCGGCCGCCGCCGAGCGCAAGGCCGCGCTGGCCGCCTCCTCCGGCCCGGGGCAGACCTCGGACGGGCACCGGGTGCCGCTGCTGGCCAACGTGGGCGGCCCGGCCGACGTGCCGGCCGCGCTGGAGAACGGCGCCGAGGGCGTCGGCCTGTTCCGCACCGAGTTCCTGTTCCTGGACGACTCGGCGAAGGCGCCCAGCGCGGAGAAGCAGGTCGAGGCGTACCGCAAGGTGCTGGAGGCCTTCCCCGAGGGCCGGGTCGTGGTCCGGGTGCTGGACGCCGGCGCCGACAAGCCGCTGGACTTCCTGACCCCGGCCGACGAGCCGAACCCGGCGCTGGGCGTGCGCGGTCTGCGCACCCTGCTCGAGCACCCCGAGGTGCTGCGGACCCAGCTCGAGGCGCTGGCCAAGGCGGCCGAGGGCCTGCCGGTGCACCTCGAGGTGATGGCCCCGATGGTGGCCGACCGCAAGGACGCCCGGGACTTCGCCACCGCCTGCCGGGAGGCCGGGCTGGACGCCAAGTTCGGTGCGATGGTGGAGATCCCGTCCGCCGCGCTGCGCGCCCGGGCGATCCTCGAGGAGGTCGAGTTCCTGTCGCTGGGGACCAACGACCTCGCGCAGTACACCTTCGCGGCCGACCGTCAGGTGGGTGCGCTGGCCCGGCTCCAGGACCCGTGGCAGCCGGCCCTGCTGGACCTGGTCGCCTCGGCGGCCGACGCCGCGCGGGTGAGCGGAAAGAGCTGCGGCGTCTGCGGCGAGGCGGCCTCCGACCCGCTGCTGGCCGTGGTGCTGACCGGTCTGGGCGTCACCAGCCTCTCGATGGGCGCGGCCTCGATCCCGTACGTGCGGAGCACGCTCGCCAAGTACACGCTGGCGCAGTGCCGCCGGGCGGCCGAGGCGGCCCGGGCCGCGGACAGCGCCGAGGAGGCGCGCGCCGCGGCGCAGCAGGTGCTTTCCGGCGAGTAGGACGGACGCAGGAACCCGAAGGGGCGGCTCCCACCATCGCGGTGGGGGCCGCCCCTTCCGCGTCGGTCAGGCCTGGCGGTCGAGGCGGAGCTGCTCGAAGAAGCGCAGGTGCTCGATGCGGTCGACGGAGCCGGGGTTGACGGCCTGCTCCAGCGGGGTGCCGGAGAGGATGCGCTTGACCGGGACCTCGATCCGCTTGCCGGTGAGGGTGTGCGGGAGGCCGCGGACGGCGATGACCTCGTCGGGCACGTGGCGCGGGGAGAGCTCGGTGCGCAGCGAGGTGCGGATCCGGCCGATCAGGTCGTCGTTCAGCTCCGCGCCGGGGGCGAGGACGACGAACAGCGGCATCCAGTAGCCGCCGTCGGGCTCCTCCAGGCCGATGACCAGGGACTCGGCGATCTCGGGGAGGCGTTCGACGACCTCGTAGATGTCCGAGGAGCCCATCCGGACGCCCTGGCGGTTGAGGGTGGAGTCGGAGCGGCCGTGGATGACGACGGTGCCCCGGGAGGTGACGGTGATCCAGTCGCCGTGGCGCCAGACGCCGGGGTACATGTCGAAGTAGCTGTCGTGGTACCGGGTGCCCTCGGGGTCGTTCCAGAAGCGGGTGGGCATCGACGGGATGGGCTTGGTGACGACCAGTTCGCCGACGGCGTCGGTGAGCGGCTTGCCCTGGACGTCCCAGGACTCGACGGCGGCGCCGAGGCAGGGGGCCTGGATCTCGCCGAGGTGCACCGGGAGGGTGGGGACGCCGCCGACGAAGCAGGAGCAGACGTCGGTGCCGCCGCTGACGGACGCGAGCCAGACGTCCTCCTTGACCTCGTCGTAGATCCAGCGGAAGCCGTCGGGCGGGAGCGGGGAGCCGGTGGTGCCGATGCAGCGCACGGCGGAGAGGTCGAGGTCGCGGCCGGGGTGGAGGTCGGCCTTGCGGCTGGCGATCACGTACGCGGCGGAGGTGCCGAGGACGGTGGCGCCGGTACGGGCGGCGACCGACCAGAGGGCGCCGGTGTCGGGGTGGCCGGGGCTGCCGTCGTAGGTGACGATCGTGGACCCGACGAGGAGGCCGGCCAGCAGGAAGTTCCACATCATCCAGCCGGTGGAGGTGTACCAGAGGAAGCGGTCCTGCGGGCCGAGGTCGAGGTGGAGGCCGGCCTGCTTGAGGTGTTCGAGCAGGATGCCGCCCTGGCTCTGGACGATGGCCTTGGGCAGGCCGGTGGTGCCGGAGGAGTAGAGGACCCAGAGCGGGTGGTCGAAGGGGACCGGCTCGAAGACCGGCTCGACCTCGTCGGCGACCAGGTCGTCCCAGGTCAGGGCGCCCTCGGGGGCGGGGGTGCCGAGCAGCGGGACGTGCACGACGGTGTGCAGGCCGGGCAGCTCGCGGCGGAGTTCGGCGACGACCTCGGTGCGGTCGTGGTCCTTGCCGCCGTAGTGGTAGCCGTCGACGGCGAAGAGGACGGCGGGTTCGATCTGCTGGAGGCGGTCGAGGACGCTGCGGGCGCCGAAGTCGGGGGCGCAGCTGGTCCAGACCGCGCCGACGGCGGCGGTGGCGAGCAGGGCGACGGCGGCCTGCGGGACGTTGGGCAGGTAGGCGCTGACCCGGTCGCCGGGGCGGACGCCGCGGGCGCGCAGGGCGGCGGCGAGGGAGCCGACCTGGCGGCGGAGCTCGGACCAGGTGAGGACGACCGGCTGGTCGGTGGTCTCGTCGAGGTGGAGGATCGCGGGGCGGTCGGCGTTGGCGCCCTTCTCCCCATTGGGGCCGGTCTCCGCGGCGCGCAGGGCGTGCTCGGCGTAGTTGAGGCGGGCGCCGGGGAACCAGCGGGCGCCGGGCATGGCCGAGTCGGCGAGGACGGCCTCGGGTGCCTGGGAGAAGCGGACGCCGAACCACTGGGTGACCGCGGTCCAGAACCGGTCGAGGTCCTCGGTGGACCAGGCGTGCAGGTCGGCGTAGCGCTGGGCGGCCTGCTGGTCGTCGGCGGCCGGGGCGAGCGGGGCGGCCGGGGCGCCGTGGTGTTCGGCGGCCCAGGCCTGGAAGGCCACCAGGGTGGTGGCGGCGGCGCGAGCGGGGTGGGGGCGCCAGAGCGGCTGGTCCTGCGGTGGGGTGCTCACGGTGGTGGTCTCCCGGCCGGTGGTGGGGACGGGAGGGCTCGTGGCAGACCCGTCCGGTTGGGCTGTCGGTGCAGACCATGCCATGTGATCGCCCGCCGCGCCAGGGTCGGCCGAGGGCCGGGCCGGGAGGTCAGCGGGGGGTGAACTCGCCGCTGAACCAGCGGCGCAGGACGCCGTTGTGGAAGTCCCAGACCAGCGCGGTCTCGGCGGTGGCGAGCAGCCAGCCGTCGGTCTCGTCGGTGGGCCGCGAGGGCGGGAGGTCGGCGAGCGGGCGGGCCGGGAGCAGCCCGCAGAGCATGACGAAGCGGCCGTTGGGGTCGGAGGCGGTGTGGATCAGGGTGACGTCGGCCGGGTCGGCGGCGATGCCGGTCTCCTCGTGCAGTTCCCGCACGCAGGCCTGCTGCCAGCTCTCGCCGTAGTCCATGTAGCCGCCGGGGAAGGCGAGTTCGCCGTAGCCGGGCTCGATGGTGCGGCGGATGACGACCAGGGCGGGGTCGGCGTCGGGGCGGGTGACGGGCAGGACGGTGACCGCGACGGGCAGCGGGTTGCGGTAGCTGATCTCGGCGCAGCCGGGGCAGGTGCGCGGCCACAGCCGGGTACCGGGCGGGTACGGCGTGCCGCAGAAGTGGCAGTGCGAGAACGGCCGGTGGGCGGCCTGGGGCGCTCGGTCGGTGGTCGTCGCTTCGTCAGTGGTCATGGCCGGATGGTAGCCCGGTGCGTCGACGGTGGTGCCGCGCGCGGCGGAACCTCAGGGGGCCTCGGTGTCGGCGGCCGTGCCGTCGCGGGTGGGGCGCAGCAGCGCGGGGTGCAGCAGGCGGGCGTCGCCGGCGTGGTAGGTGCGGGCGCGGGGGCCGCCGCGGGCGCCGCCGCGCTCGGTGGTGGTGCCGGTGCTCTCGACGAAGCCGGGCACGGACAGCACCTTGCGGTGGAAGTTGCCGGGGTGGAGCTTCTCGTCCCAGACCGCCTCGTAGACGGCGCGGAGGTCGGGGATGGTGAAGTCGTACGGCAGGAAGGCGGTGGCCAGCGGGCTGTACTCGAGCTTGGCGCGCACCCGGTCGAGGCCGTCGGAGAGGATGCGGGCGTGGTCGAAGGCCAGCGTGAGCGGGCTGGTGCCGGCGCGCCCGTCGACGCCACCCCCGTGGGTGTCGGCGGGCGCACCGGCGGCTCGGGACCGGCCGCAGGGCCGGAGGTCCAGGTCGGAGACGGGGTGCCAGGCGGCGGCCGCGGCGTCCGTCCCGGCCTGGGGGTCGGGCAGGTCTGGGGCGAAGGCGAGGTAGGCGACGGAGACCACGTGCATCCGCGGGTCCCGCTCGGGGGTGCCGTAGGTGCCGAGCTGTTCGAGGTGGAGGCGGCAGAGCCTGGTCTCGGCCTCGGCGGCGCTCAGCAGGCCCGTCTCCTCGGCGAGCTCGCGGGCGGCGGCCTCGTCCAGGCCCTCCTCGCCGGCCCGCAGGAAGCCGCCGGGCAGCGCCCAGCAGCCCTGGTAGGGCGGGCCGCCGCGCTCGACGAGCAGGACGTGGAGGCTGCCGTGGCGCAAGGTCAGGGCGACCACGTCCACGGTGACGGCGATCGGGGCGTAGGCGCGCGGGTCGTACGCGGCGAGCCACTCCTGCTCGGCGCCGGGCCCGGTGGGGGCGGGCTGGTCGTCCGTCGCCATCGCCGGGCTCCTCTCCGTGCTCTCCGCCGCAGGGCCTGCCTGCCGGTCCGTTCTTCTCGGGCTGAGCACAACGTAGCGATTGCGTTCCCCTGCGGCAAATGCTTTTCCCGCTCGGTCGGGGCCCGCCCCTCTAGGCTGTGACCAGGAACTCTTCCAGAGGAGACCGACATGCCCACTGCTCCCCCGCCGGACTTCGCCGCCGCGCTGGCCGCCGGCCCGCTGGTGCTCGACGGTGGGATGTCGAACCAGTTGGCGGCGGCCGGGTACGACCTCTCGGACGAGCTGTGGTCGGCGCGCCTGCTGGCGGACGACCCGCAGGCGGTGGCGGAGGCGCACCGGGCGTACTTCGCGGCGGGCGCGGACGTCGCGATAACCGCGAGCTACCAGGCGAGTTTCGAGGGCTTCGCGCGCCGTGGGGTCGGCCGGGCGCAGGCCGCGCGGCTGCTGGCGAGCAGCGTGGAGCTGGCCCGGGAGGCGGCGCGGCCGGAGCCGGGCGGGCGGCGGCGCTGGGTGGCGGCCTCGGTCGGCCCGTACGGGGCGGTGCTGGCGGACGGTTCGGAGTACCGGGGCCGGTACGGGCTGAGCGTCGCGGAGCTGGCGGACTTCCACCGGCCGCGGCTGGAGGTGCTGGCGGCGACCCGGCCGGACGTACTGGCGCTGGAGACGGTGCCGGACGCGGACGAGGCGCGGGCGCTGCTGGGGCTGGTGCGCGGGCTGGGGGTGCCGGCCTGGCTGTCGTACAGCATCGAGGGCGACCGGACCAGGGCGGGGCAGCCGCTGGCGGAGGCCTTCGCGCTGGCCGCCGACGTGGACGAGGTGGTCGCGGTGGGCGTCAACTGCTGTACGCCGCAGGACGCGGACCGGGCGGTGGCGGTGGCCGCCGAGGTGACCGGGAAGCCGGTGGTGGTGTACCCGAACAGCGGGGAGAGCTGGGACGCCGCCCGCCGGGGCTGGCGCGGCGAGCCGACCTTCCGCTCGGCCCGGGTGGGCGGCTGGCTCGCGGACGGGGCGCGGCTGGTGGGCGGCTGCTGCCGGGTGGGGACGGACGGGATCGCGGCGCTGGCGGCGGAGGTGGCGGTGCTGCGGACACAGCGGGCGGGGGCGGTGGGCTGACGGCTACCGGCCGGCGGCCGGCGGCCCGGACGCCGCGTGACGGACCCGGACGCCGTGCGGCCGCCGCGGCGTCGTGCGCGCACGCCGCGGCCCGGACCGCGCGCCGCGCGGCAGGTGAACAGCGGGCGGAGGGCGGGTTACCCGGGGGGAAGGTGCACGGAGTCCGCGCGGCCTGGCAGACTCGTCCCGTCATCACTGCGGTCGACAATGTCGACCGCCTGTCAGCGCGGAGGTTCCCATGCCCGGCCCGATCCAGTCGCTTTCCCGGGCCGCCGCGATCATGCGCCTGCTGGCCGGCGGCGAGCGCCGGCTGGGCCTTTCCGAGGTCGCGACCTCGCTGGAGCTCGCCAAGGGCACCGCGCACGGCATCCTGCGCACGCTGCAGCAGGAGGGGTTCGTCGAGCAGGATCCGGAGACCGGGAAGTACCAGCTGGGCGCCGAACTGCTGCGGCTGGGACAGAGCTACCTGGACGTGCACGAGCTGCGGGCGCGGGCGCTGGTGTGGGCGGACGACCTGGCCCGGGCGTCCGGCGAGACGGTCTACCTGGGCGTGCTGCACCAGCGGGGCGTGCTGATCGTGCACCACGTGTTCCGGCCGGACGACACCCGGCAGGTGCTGGAGGTGGGCTCGATGCAGCCGCTGCACAGCACCGCGCTGGGCAAGGTACTGGTGGCCTACGACCCGGTCGCACGCGGGGAGTTGGGCGACGGACCGTACGAGTCGTACACCGTGCGGACGCTCACCGAGGCGGCCGACGTGGACGCCGAGTGCGCGCTGATCCGGGAGCGCGGCTGGGCGGACTCGATCGAGGAGACCTGGGAGGGCGTGGCCTCGATCGGCGCGCTGATCCAGGACCGGCGGCGCAACCCGGTCGGGGCGGTGTGCATCAGCGGCGCCGTCGAGCGGGTCTGCGAGGACGGGTTCGTGAAGCCCTCGCTGGTGGCCTCGGTGCGCAGCGCGGCGCGGGCGATCTCCCGCGACCTGGGTGCCGGGCGGTTCTGAGCACGTCCACGGGCGGCCCGCGGCGGGCCGCCGATTCGTCACGCTGAGGCGCGGACGGGCGGAGGCCTGTCCGCGCCTCTGGCGTTTTGTCCCGTTTCGGGACGCTCCGCTCGGTAACGTCGACGGACCCGCCGAGGCCAGGGTCACAGCTGCGTAACCCTGCCTTGACGTGGGGGCGACCTGGGGAGGAAGCTTCCGCATGACGGTCGACATTGTCGAACGATGGCCGGAGAGATCACTCCCACAGTGCGCTCACCCGCACAGTGATCGACCGGCCGCCTGCCCCCACCCCACCCTCCGGGCCATATGGACAAGGGAGTCTTTGTGTCCGCGTTCTCCAACGGCGACGTCTTCGTCGGCGAAACCCTCGGCACCGCCGCCCTGATACTTCTCGGCGGTGGCGTCTGCGCCGCCGTGACCCTCAAGAAGTCGAAGGCCGTCAACGCCGGCTGGCTGGCGATCACCTTCGGCTGGGGATTCGCGGTCCTCATCGCCGCCTACATGTCGGCTCCGAAGTCCGGTGCCCACCTGAACCCGGCCGTCACCATCGCGCTCGCGGTCAAGAGCGGCGAGTGGAGCCAGGTGCCGCTCTACCTCGGTTCCCAGCTGCTCGGCGCGATCATCGGCGCCGTACTGGTCTGGGCCACCTACCTGGGCCAGTTCAACGCCAACGAGGAGCCCACCCTCGGCATCTTCTCGACCGGCCCCGAGATCCGGAACCCGATCCAGAACGTGATCACCGAGGTCATCGGCACCTTCGTGCTCTGCTTCGCGATCCTCACCATCGGCACCAACTCCGGCCTCTCGCAGTCCGGCACCGGCACCCTGATGGTCGCCTTCACCGTCGTCGGCATCGGCCTCTCGCTGGGCGGCCCGACCGGCTACGCGATCAACCCGGCCCGTGACCTCGGCCCGCGCATCGCCCACTCGTTCCTGCCGATCCCGAACAAGGGCGGCTCCGACTGGTCGTACGCCTGGATCCCGGTCGTCGGCCCGGTCCTGGGCGGCCTCGCGGCCGGCGGCGTCTACAACGCCATCTTCTAAAGGACGGGTTCGACCCCGCCACACACGGGGACTGACCGAACACGCGTGTCAGGCCCACCCACCCCGTCATCCCCCCGAACCCGAGCCGAGGACCCTCCCATGACCTCCACCGGTAACTACATCGCCGCGATCGACCAGGGCACCACCTCCAGCCGCTGCATCATCTTCGGCGCCGACGGCCGGATCGTCGCCGTCGACCAGCAGGAGCACCGGCAGATCTTCCCCCAGCCCGGCTACGTCGAGCACGACGCCGCCGAGATCTGGACCCGGGTGCAGTCGGTCGTCCGCGGCGCGCTGGAGAAGGCCGGCCTGACCAAGGACGACATCCGCGCGATCGGCATCACCAACCAGCGCGAGACCACCGTCCTGTGGGACCGGCACACCGGCGAGCCGGTGCACAACGCGCTGGTGTGGCAGGACACCCGCACCGAGGCGCTCTGCCGCGAGCTGGGCCGCAACGTCGGCCAGGACCGCTTCCGCCGCGAGACCGGCCTCCCGCTGGCCAGCTACTTCGCCGGCCCGAAGATCCGCTGGCTGCTGGACAACGTCGAGGGCCTGCGCGAGCGCGCCGAGGCCGGCGACATCCTGTTCGGCACCATGGACACCTGGGTGATCTGGAACCTCACCGGCGGTGTCAACGGCGGCAAGCACGTCACGGACGTCACCAACGCCAGCCGCACCATGCTGATGAACCTCAAGTCCCTGCAGTGGGACGAGAGCATCGCCGAGTCGATGGGCGTGCCGATGGCCGTCCTGCCGGAGATCCGCTCCTCCGCCGAGGTGTACGGCGAGGCCGTCGGCGACCTGGCGGGCGTCCCGGTCGCCTCCGCGCTCGGCGACCAGCAGGCCGCGCTGTTCGGCCAGACCTGCTTCGACGAGGGCGAGGCCAAGTCCACCTACGGCACCGGCACCTTCCTGCTGCTGAACACCGGCGAGAAGATCGTCAACTCGTACCACGGCCTGCTGACCACGGTCGGCTACCGGATCGGCGACCAGGCCCCGGTGTACGCCCTGGAAGGCTCGATCGCCGTCACCGGCTCGCTCGTCCAGTGGCTGCGCGACCAGCTCGGCATCATCTCCACCGCCGCCGAGATCGAGACCCTCGCCAACACCGTCGAGGACAACGGCGGCGCCTACTTCGTCCCGGCCTTCTCCGGCCTGTTCGCCCCGTACTGGCGCTCCGACGCCCGCGGTGTGATCGCCGGCCTGACCCGGTACGTCACCAAGGGCCACCTGGCCCGGGCCGTCCTGGAGGCCACCGCCTGGCAGACCCGCGAGGTCGTCGACGCCATGCAGAAGGACTCCGGGGTCGAGCTCACCGCCCTCAAGGTCGACGGCGGCATGACCAGCAACAACCTGCTCATGCAGAACATCGCCGACGTCCTGAACGCCCCGGTCGAGCGCCCGTACGTGGCCGAGACCACCGCCCTCGGCGCCGCCTACGCGGCCGGACTCGCCGTCGGCTTCTGGAACGACCTCGACACCCTGCGGGCCAACTGGCACCGCGCCGCCGAGTGGACCCCGCGCATGGACGAGGACACCCGGGAGCGTGAGTACAAGAAGTGGCTCAAGGCCGTGGAGCGCACCATGGGCTGGGTGGAGGAAGAAGAGAACAACTGACCGACGAGCCGGTCGGGGCCCCGAGCCCCGACCGGCTGGTTCCGTTTCACACCGGCCCGCCGCACCGGGCCGACCGGCCTCTCCCGCAGAGGCCGCACCGCACACGAGAGGAGTAACGGCGCCGCCCGACCCGCGCGCCGTACACAACCACCATGGCAACCATCCCGACCCTGGGCGCCGAGCGCACCGCCGGCCACACCGCCTCCCGCGCCGAGACCCGCGAACTGCTCGGCAAGGCCACCTACGACCTGCTGGTGATCGGGGGCGGCATCCTCGGCACGGCCGTCGCCTGGACCGCGTCCCAGGCCGGCCTGAAGGTCGCCATGGTCGACGCCGGCGACTTCGCCGGTGCCACCTCCAGCGCCTCCTCCAAGCTCGTCCACGGCGGTCTGCGCTACCTGCAGACCGGCGCGGTCAAGCTGGTCGCGGAGAACCACAAGGAGCGCCGCGCGCTCTCCACCGACGTGGCCCCGCACCTGGTCAACCCGCTGACCTTCTTCGTGCCGGTCTACAAGGGCGGCCCGCACGGCGCCGCCAAGCTCGGCGCCGGCGTCTTCCTGTACTCGGCGCTGTCCGCCTTCCGCGACGGCATGGGCCGGGTCTCCACCGCCGCGCACGCCGCCCAGCAGGTGCCCGCGCTGCGCACCGAGGGCCTGCGCTCGGTGGCCGTCTACGGCGACCACCAGATGAACGACTCGCGCGTCGCCGTGATGACCGTGCGCGCCGCGGTCGACGCCGGCGCCGTGGTCCTCAACCACGCCGAGGTCACCGGCCTGCGCTTCACCGGCGGCCGGGTCACCGGTGCCGAGCTGAAGGACCGCCTGGACGGCACCGAGTTCGGCGTCGACGCCCGCCTGGTGCTCAACGCCACCGGCCCGTGGGTGGATCACCTGCGCAAGATGGAGGACGCCGGCGCCGCGCCGTCGATCCGCCTCTCCAAGGGCGCCCACGTGGTCGTCAAGCGCCGCTCGCCGTGGCGCGCCGCGCTGACCATCCCGATCGACAAGTACCGCGTCTCCTTCGCCATCCCGTGGGAGGACCACGTCCTGCTCGGCACCACCGACGAGGAGTACACCGGCGACCCGAAGGACGTCCGGGCCACCGAGGCGGACATCGACCAGATCATGGGCGAGGCCGCGCACGCGATCCGCGACGAGCACCTCGACCGCGACCTGATCACCTACTCCTTCGCCGGCCTGCGGGTGCTGCCGGGCGGGCCGGGCGACACCGCCGCCGCCAAGCGCGAGACGGTCGTCACCGAGGGCCGCGGCGGCATGCTGTCGGTCTCCGGCGGCAAGTGGACCACCTACCGGCACATCGGCCGCACCGTGCTGGAGAAGCTGGCCCACGTGCCCGGCACCAGCCTCGGCGAGGACATGTCCCCGATCGCCCCGACCGTCCCGCTGCCGGGCGTCGGCGCGCCGAACGCGGTGGCGCACCGCCTGCTGATCGACCGCGAGCCGGGCTCGCGGATGGAGCCGCTGGTGGCCAAGCACCTGGCCAGCCACTACGGCACCCTGTCCTTCGACATCGCCCGCATGATCGACGAGAACCCGGAGCTCGGCCGGCCGATCCACGAGGACGGCCCGGACGTCTGGGCGCAGGTCGCGTACGCGGCGGACAACGAGTGGGCCTACACCACGGACGACGTGCTGCGCCGCCGCACCACGATGACCGTGCGCGGGCTGGACACGCCGGAGATCCGGGCCGAGGTCGAGGCCTTCCTCGCCGAGCGGGCCAAGTAACGGCGTACGTACCACCGAAGCGGGCGGGCGTCCGGGGTCTCC
>NZ_JBEXJK010000235.1:0-13345 GCF_040609095.1 Kitasatospora sp. NPDC004799 | reverse complement strand
GGTCAGATGTGGGTGCCGTACACGTGGTCGACCGGGATGGTGAGCAGCACCCGGCGGTCGGAGACCATCGCCTTGCGGTACTCCGCCCAGTCCGGGTGCTCGCCGGCGGCGCGGCGGTAGTAGTCCACCAGGGCCTCCACCTCCGGCCCGTCGGGGTCGGTGCCCGGCCCGGTCAGGATGGCCACGCCCTCGGCGGTGGCCCAGGAGCGGCCGTCCGGCCCGGTCACCTCCAGGCTGGCGCGCGGATCCCGGCGCAGGTTGGCGGTCTTGGCCAGCCCGTCCCGGGTGGAGATCAGGATGGCGTTCGCCGCCCGGTCGTAGAACGGCAGGACGGGGGAGAGCTGCGGGCGGCCGTCCGCCTTGATGGTGGCGAGGACGCCGAGGCGGCTCTGCGCGAGCAGCGCGTACGGGTCGAACGGGGTGGTGGTCATGGGAGCATTCTCGGCCCGCGCCCGGGTGCGAGGGCAAGGCCCGCCACGCGTGTCGGGGCCGCAGGCCGACCCGGGCGACCGGGGGCAACGGCCCCGTTGGCGGGACGGGGGACCACCAGCGGAGCTGATCCCCCTGGCCCGGGGACCGCGCCGTGTCAGGCCGTCAGTTTCCGCACGGCCTGGGCCAGCGCCCGCGCCGTGCGGCGGACGTCCGCCTCGGTGGTGCGCCAGTTGCTGAACGCGGCGCGCAGGGCGGGCCGTCCCGCGTAGCGGGTGGGGGTGAGGAAGGCCTCGTCGGCCAGGTCGGCGGCGAGCGCGGCCAGCCGCTCCGGGGTCGGGTCCGCCGTCAGCGAGAAGCAGACCACGTTCAGCCGCACCGGCGCGAGCAGTTCCAGGCCGTCGATCCGGGCCACCTGCTCGCCGAGCGCCCGGGCCCCGGCCACGCAGCGCTCCACGATCTCCCGGTGCCCGGCGCGGCCGTACGCCCGCAGGGTGAACCAGGCGGCGAGGGCGCGCAGCCGGTGGGAGTTCTCCGGCGTGAGGTGGACGAGGTCGGGGTCGTCGCTCAGCGGGCCGAGGTAGGCGGCGGCGTTCTGGAAGACCCGGGCCTGGAGGTCCGGCCGGCGGGTGAACTGCACGGCGCTGTCGTACGGCACGTTGAGCCACTTGTGCAGGTCGACGCAGACCGAGTCGGCGAGGTCCAGGCCCGCCACCAGGTGCTCGTGCTCCGGGGACAGCGCGGCGAAGGCGCCGAACGCGGCGTCCACGTGCAGCCAGAACCCGTACCGCTCGCGCAGCGCGGCGATCGCGCGCAGGTCGTCGAAGTCGACGGTGTTGACCGTCCCGGCATTGGCCACCACCACGCACGGCCCGTCCGCCTCGGCCAGCGCCCGCTCCAGCGCGGCCACGTCCACCGCCTCCCGGCCCGGCAGGACGGGCACCGGCCGCAGCGCCGTACGGCCCAGGCCCAGGACCGACAGCGCCTTGGCGACGCTGGAGTGCGCACTGCCCGACAGCACCTGGACCTTCCCCAGTGCGCCGGCCCCGTCCTCGGCGACGTCCACGCCGAGCCGCTCGCCCAGCCACTCGCGGGCGATCGCCAGCCCCACCGTGTTGGACATCGTCGCGCCGCTCACGAAGGTGCCGCGGTGCGCCGCCGAGAGCCCGAACAGCTCGCGCAGCCAGCCGACCGTCTCCCGCTCCAGCTGCTGACCGGCCGGGTCCAGCGAGGAGTTGGAGTTCTGGTCCGCGATCGAGGTCAGCCAGTCGCCCGCGAGCGCCGCCGGGGTCGCCCCGCCGGTGACGAACCCGAAGTAGCGCGGGCCGGCGCTCGCCGACAGCCGGGGCTCCCAGCGCTCGGCGAACTCCGCCAGGGCGGCCGGTATCCCGCCACCCTCCTCGGCGAGCGGCGGGCCGGCGGACGGTCCGGCCGGTGCGCCGCCGGCTCGTTCGGCGGCTCGTTCGGTGGCGGCCCGCGGGACCACCGGCCGCTCGTCGAGGCCCGCCAGGAAGGCGACCGCCCGCTGCCGGGTCTCCTCCAGCAGTTCGGGCAACCGGGCGAGATCGGCCGCGAGTTGGGGGTGCATGACGCTTCTCCGTTGATCGACTGTGCGGTCGGCCCGAGGCTAACCGCCGGGGTCGCCGGTGTCCCGGTCCAATCCGGGACGGGTGGCCTGAAACGCGCCGCGCGGTGGGGGAATTCACGCGGTCCGGCTCAAAACCACCCCGGCGGTGCGTTTTCAGCCGCTCCCTTGACCGCTCCGGAGGCGCCGGACGATGATCACCGTGCACCGCGAACGAGTGGATGTTCCATTGTCGGACGGATTTTCCATCCGGAACCTCAGGGAGGTGCAGGGCCGTGCGTTCCACCACCGCTCCCGTGGCGGCGGGCCGCATTCCGCTGCTCGGCCACCTGCCGCAGCTGGCCGTCCAACGGGTGGAGTTCCTGCAGTCGATCCGGGCGCAGGGCGAGATCGTCCGGATACTCCTCGGCAATCGGCCGGTGTTCGTGCTGAACTCGCCGGAGTCCGTTCACGAGGTACTCCTGACGCAGAGCAGGAAGTTCGGCAAAGGGCTGCTGTTCGACATCGCGCGGCCGTTCATCGGGAACGGCATCATCACCTCCGAGCGGGATTTCCACCTCCGCCAGCGGCGCGCGCTCCAACCGGCCTTCCACCGGGACCGGATCGCCGCGTGCGTCGGCACGATGACCGACCTCGCCGAGGAGCAGGTGTCGGCCTGGCGCCCGGACGAGGTGATCGCCATGGACCTGGTGCTGCGCCGGATGACGACGGTCATGCTGGTGGCGACCCTGTTCGGCACCGAACGCCCGGACGGCGCCGCGGCCGTCGCCGCGCTGGGGGAACGCGTCGCCGAGCACCTGACCACGGTGATGCGCGGGGTCTTCGTCGGCACCGTACTGCCCGCGCCGATCGCGTCCTCACCCGCGCTGGGGCACCGCAGGTACCTGGCCGCGGCCGCGGCGCTGCGCGAACTCGCCGACAGCGCCGTCCGGCAGGCCCGGCAGGCGGCGCGGGAGAACGAGGGCGGGCAGGACGGCCCCGGCGGCGGCGACCTGCTGTCGATCATGTTCGCCCCCACCCCGGGCAACCCGCGGGGGATGACCGACCTGGAGGCCCGCGACGAGCTGCTGTCCCTGCTCATGGCCGGCGCCGAGACCACGTCCACCACCCTCGCCTGGGCGCTCCACGAGCTCGGCCGGCGCCCGGAGCTCACCGCGCGGATCAAGGCCGAGTGCGACGCGCTGCCCGTCGGCGCCCTGCCCGGCGCGGCGACGCTCCCGTTCACCGAGCGGTTCCTGCGGGAGGTGCTCCGGCTGCACCAGCCCAGCTGGCTGCTGATGCGGCGCGCCCTGGAACCGGTGCGGGTCCGCGGGGTCGACCTGCCGCGGGGGGCCGAGCTGATCTACAGCGCCCTGACGATGCACCGGGACCCGGCGTACTACCCGGACCCGCTGCGGTTCGATCCCGACCGGTGGCTCGACCGCCCGGAGAAGGACCTGCCGCCGGGCTCCTACGTGCCGTTCGCCCTGGGCAACCGGAAGTGCATCGGGGACCACTTCGCGATGACCGAGATGCTGGTCGTGCTGCGCTCGATCGTCTCCCGGTGGCGGCCGCGGCCGGTCGCCGGGCACCGGGTCCGGCCGGTGGTCCACGCGCTGATCCGGCCCAACGCGCTGCCCATGCGCGTCTCGCCCTGGCCGGCGGCCTGAACCCGGCGGCCTGAACCCTCCCCGCCTGAACCTCCCCGCCTGAACCTCCCCGTCCGCACCGTTCCCGTCCGCACCGTCCCCCTCCCCCTCCCCCTCCCCCTCCCCGTCCCCGTCCGCCCCGTCCCCGGAGGTGCGCCCCACCATGACATCGACGGCAGAGCCACTGGCCCCGGCGCAGGAGGCCCCGGCCCCGGACCTCGACGAGCTCCCCTTCCCGCGCCGGATCAGCCCGGACTTCCGCGCCGCCCAGGACCGCCACCTGGCCTGGCCCGAATCCTTCGGCTTCCTGGCCACGGAAGCGGAGCGGGCGCACCACCTCAAGGGCCAGTTCCCGCTGATCGCGGCCATGTTCTACCCGAACGCGACCGGCAGCGAGCTGGACCTCGGCGTCGACCAGCAGAGCTGGTACTTCCTGTTCGACGACGCGCTCGACGAACGGTGGGGCCGGGAGCCCGAGCGGGTCCGCCACCTCGTCGGACTCGTCAAGGAGGGCGTCACCGGCGAGGCGTCCCCGCTGCCGCTGGCCGCCGCCTTCGCTGACATGCGGCGGCGCAGCTGCCACGGCATGCCCGCGGACTGGATCCAGCGGTCGGCCGCCCACTGGTCCTCCTACCTGGACCACCACGTCCACGAGGCGCGCAGCCGGCAGTCCGGCACGCCGATGCCGCTGAGCACCTACCTGCGGGTCCGGCGGCACACCATCGGGGTGGCCCCGGTCGTCGACCTGGCCGAGCGGCTGTCCTCGTGCGTCCTGCCGGACCACCTGTACGCGCTGCCGCACCTGTCGGTCATGCGCGAGATGGCGAAGACCTTCGTCATCTGCGACAACGACCTCGTCTCCCTGGAGAAGGACGAGGCCCTGGGGGAGCGGAACAACCTGGTGCTCTGCCTGGAACGGGAGCACGGGCTCTCCCGGGCGGAAGCCGTCGAGCGGGCGGTGCGCCGCCGCGGCGAGGCCCTGGAGCTGTTCACCGGCGCTCAGCGGGCCCTGCTCGGCACCGCGGCGACGGGCCGGCTCGCCCCGGCCGAGTGCGACCTGCTGCGGCGCTACTGCACGGAGGCGCTGCAGACCACCGTCCGCGGCGCCCACGACTGGCACCACGCCTCCACCCGGTACCGCGGGTAGGCCACCGATCCCCCGGTACGCCCGCGTAACCGGCCCGACCCAGCTGAGGAGAGCCCGCACCATGCCCGAACACCGCCCGGCGTCCTTCGTCGCCTCCGAACGGGACCGCACCTGCCCGTTCGACCCCTCGCCGGACCTCCGCCGGATGCGCGAGGAGGAGGGCCTGCCGCGGCTGCGCGTCACCCACCCGGTGCGCGGCGCGATCGAGGCCGTCGTGCTCACCCGGTACGCCGACGTCCGGGCCGCCTTCGCGGAGGAGCGCCTGGTGACGGGCAACGGCATCGACCCGTCGCTGCCGCGCACCCTGTTCAACCACCCGGGTTTCCTGCCCGCCTACAGCGGCCCGGAGCACGCCCGCCTGCGCCGGATGCTCACCGGCAGCTTCACCGTCCGTCAGGTCGAGCGGCTGCGGCCCGCGATCGAGACGATCGTCGCCGAGCACCTCGACGCCATGGCGGAGCGGGGGCCGGTCGTCGACCTGGTCGAGGCGTTCGCCCTGCCGATCCCGTCGCTGGCGATCTGCGAACTGCTCGACGTCCCGTACGGGACCAGGGCGATGTTCCAGCGCTGCTCCCAGGTGATCATGGACGGGACCGCCGATGCCGGGCAACTCGTCGCCGCTTCAGAGGAGTTGAACGCGGCCATGGCGGACATCGTCGCCCGCAACCGGGCCACCCCCGGGGACGGCGTGCTGGGCGCGGTGGTGCGCGAGCACGGCGCGGAGCTCACCGACGAGGAGATCGTCGGCTTCGGCACCACCCTGTTGGTCGGCGGCCACGAGACCACCGCGACCCAGCTCGCGCTGAGCGTCCTGGCCCTGCTCCGCCACCCGGAGCAGCTGGCCGCCCTGCGCGACGACCCGGAGCTCACCGGTACGGCGGTGGAGGAACTGCTGCGCCATCTCGCCATCCCCGCACCGCTGTTGCGCACGGCCGTGGCCGAGGTCGAGATCAACGGCCACCGGATCGCCGAGGGCGAGCACGTCCTGCTCTCCCCGCTGACCGCGAACCGCGACCCGGGCCTCGTCCCCGAGCGGCCGGACGAGCTCGACCTGCACCGCCGGCCGGTCGCCCAGCTGTCCTTCGGCTTCGGCGCCCACCAGTGCCTCGGGCAGCAACTGGCCCGGCTGGAGCTGAAGATCGCCCTGCCGGCCCTGCTGCGGCGCTTCCCCGCCCTGCGGCTCGCCGTCCCCGACGCCGAGCTGCGCTTCCGCGAGGGCTCGACGGTCTACGGCGTCGAAGAGCTCCCGGTCACCTGGTGACCGGCCCTGGGCCGCAGGGGACGGCTCAGCGGGCGGCGGCGCGCGGGAGTTCGGCGCGGCGGACGGCGGGGGAGGCCAGGGCGAGGGCGGCGCCGAGGCAGGAGAGGGCGCCGCAGCCGACGAAGACCGGGGCGGTGCCCCAGGCGCCGATGGCGGCGCCGACCAGCGGGTAGCTGAGCGGGGCGAGGCCGATCATGGTGAGCATCATCACCGAGGTGACCCGGCCCAGGTAGGCGGGGTCGGCGGAGGTCTGGATCAGGGTGCTGTCCAGGCTGCCGAAGACGCCCGCGCTCAGGCCGACCAGGGCGGCGAGGGCGGCGGCGATCAGCTCACCCTGGTCAACCCGGTCTCCCCGTACGGCTTCGGCGGCACCCACGGGGTGGACGGGCGGCTCAACTCGCCCGACGGCGCGGGCTCGGGCGCCGGCGGCGCGGCCCCCGAGTTCGTCCGGCTGCTGAGCGAGGGCGACGCGGGAGCCGAGTCCCCGTTCGCGCCGCGCTCGGTGCTGGACTCCGCCTACGTCAGCGAGCCGCTGGCGGAGCCGGACCGCTACGTGGCCGCGATGCTGACCACCCGGACCGGGGACGACCACTACCCGGGCGACAGCCGCACCAGCGAGGCCTGGCCCGGCTTCGGGCCCGGCGAGCGCGGGGTGCTCAACTCGATGGCGCCGACCCACTTCCGGATCGACGACCTGGAGCTGGTCGAGCCGAAGCCGCCGATCCTGTGGATCCGCGGCTCGGCCGACGTGATCGTCTCCGACACCTCGCTCTTCGACCTGGCCCACCTGGGCGCCATCGGCGCCGTCCCGGGCTGGCCCGGCGCGGACACCTGCCCGGCCCAGCCGATGGTGGCCCAGACCCGCGCCGTCCTGGACCGCTACGCCGCGGCCGGCGGGCGGGTGCGCGAGGTGGTGGTCGAAGGGGCGGGGCACAGCGTGCAGTTGGAGCGGCCGAAGGAGTTCCTGGCGGCGCTGGTGGAGACGCTGGACGAGGCCTGAGAGCCGTTCCTGGCAGTGGGCAGCTGGAGGGGCGTGAGCGCCTTCGGCTGCCCCTCGCCGGGGGCTGGGCCGGTCACCACTGGATGAGGACGGCCCCGTTCCCGCCGGCGGACCCGTCGTCACCCTTCTTGCCGTCGAAGCCGCTGCTGCCGTTCCCGGGGGCCCCGCCGTTGATGCGGGGCGTGCCACCCTGGCCGCCGTCGCCACCTCGGCCGCCGAAGTCGCCGCCGCCGCCCCGGCCGCCGGCGCCGAACGTGTAGCTGCCGAAGGTGGTGCCCACCCCGCCCTCACCGGGCAGTCCGCCCTGGCCGGGCGAGCCGCCGTTGCCGCCGTTCTGACCGGGGTAGCCGGAGCGGGCGGCGTCTCCGTCCTCGCCCCTCCCGCCGGAGGTTCCGTCCGTGCCGTCGCCGCCGGCCATCCCGTAGACGACCTGCGAATCCCCGCCGAACAGGGTGAGGCAGCCGGGCTGGTTCTCGCTGCTGGGAGCGGCCGGCGCCCCGGTGCCTCCGCGTCCGCGGCTGCCGCCGGGGCCGCCGTCACCGATGTACTCGCCGAAGCCGCCCGCGCCGTCGCCGCCACTGCCGCCGTCGCCGTACGAGCCGGAGTGCCCGCCGCCGCCGGCGGGCGCGTTCACGTCCAGGAGCGCGCCCGTGCCCAGGGCCAGGACGTTGCTGGTGCTGCCGCTGTTGCGGAAGGGGACGGCGAGGTTCTGCTGGCCGCTCGCGGCGTCGTAGCCGTTCCCGCCGTTGCTGTTGTTCCCGACACCGCCCGCACCGGCCGCGCCGCCCGCCCCGCCGGTGGTCGCCGGCTGTGCCCGGCCGACGGTGACGTCCAGAAGCTCGATGTTGCCGAGAGGGGACCTGACGTCCACGGTGCAGGTGACGAAGGAGCCGGCCTGGCCGCCCTGACCGCCACCACCGCCCCCACCGGCCCCGCCGCCACCACCGCCGGCCCCGCCCGTGTCGCCGCCGCTGACGGCCTCGCCGCCACCACCGCCGGCACCGCCACCGCCCCCGCCCCCGCCACCGCCGGGGCCGCCGGGGCCCCACACCGAGATGGTGAGCCTCGTGACGCCGGTCGGGACGGTGAAGAGCTGGTCCCCCGGGTCCGTGAACAGCGCGAAGCCGCTCGACCGGGTCGCCGGCACGGACGGGGCGGCATCACCCGCCGGTGCGGGCGGCGCCGCCGCGACCGCCAGGGGGCCGCACAGCGTGCTCCAGCCCAGGGCCAGCACGCTCGCGGTGCCGATCAGGTGCCGCCTCCGGCGAAGCGGCGATCCGGTCGTGGCCGTCTCCGCCTGCTGACGTTCTTTCCCACGCATGGTGCTTCGCCTTCCTTGGGGGATTCGGATTCCTTGAGGTTGGATTCAGGGGTGGTCGGCCGCGGCTCGCAGGCCCGGCTCGACGTGGTGAGGCACCAGCCGCACCGGCTGCTGCCGCGACGATCTCGGCGACGGATGGGGTGCACCTGTGACACCCCTCCGTCCCCGGCTGGACTTTTCGGCCGACTGTCACCAGGTGATCAGCGCGTAGCCCGGCCCTCCCGGGTTGCCGGACGCCCCGGGGGAACCGGCGGCGCCGCGGGAGCCGTCGGAGCCGCCGCCGATGCTGCCGGCCCCGTTGCCGCCGTCACCGCCGTTGCCTCCGTTGCCCCCGTCACCGCCTCGTCCGCCGACGCCGGTCCCGGCGGGCGGGGTCAACGCGCCGACGGGCGCGGCACCTCCGGCACCTCCCGCACCACCTGCGCCGCCTCGGCCACCGGCCTCGCCCGGGCCGGCGACAGCGCCGCGCCTGCCCTCGCCGCCGGTGACACCGGCGCCGCCGGGGCTGCCTCCCTGGCCCGGGGAGGCGGCTCCCCCGAACACCACCGTCTCGTCGGTTCCTTCGCAGTAGCCCGCGTACCCGCTGCCGGCCCCTTCCCCGCCTCCGGTGGATGGCCCACTCGGCGAGCCGCCCGCCCCACCGGGGGAGGTGAGCCCGCCGATCCCGCCACCGTCCCCGCCCCTACCGGGGCCGCCACCGGCGCCCGCACCCGCTCGGGTGCCTTCGCCACCGCCGCCGTGTGCCCCCGCGCCCTCGTAGTCCCGCGTGTTGTCGACGGTGACGGATCCACTGCCCAGCGGCCCGTAGGTAGCGGAGGTTCCGGTACCGCCGGTACCGCCCGAGCGTCCGTCGGCGGACACGATTCCGCCACTGCCGCCCGCCCCGCCGGACCCACCGCTCCCCGGAGCCGACGTACTCGGGTACCCGTAGAACCGGACCTCCAGGACGTCGGCGGGGGCGACGGGCAGGGTGCACGCGACGTAGCCGCCGCCCTGACCGCCGCCACCGCCCCCGCCACCGCTGCCGCCGGCGCCTCCGCCACCGCCGCCACCACCCAGGGTGTCGGGGATGCCCAGGTTCGACCCGCCGCCGCCCCCGCCGCCGGCCCCGCCTCCACCACCGCTCCCGGCCGCGCCGGGCCCGCCGTGGCCCCAGAGGTACACGGTCACCGACGTCACCCCGTCCGGAACCGTGAAGTTAGCGTTGCCGGTGTACGCCATCTGGCCGTGGACGGCTTGGCGGACCCTGTGCGGTTCCTGGCGAGCCACCGCTCCGGCGGAAGCGGGCGCGACGACGGTGGCCGCCATGGTGGCGAGGACGACGAAGGCCGCGGACGGTGAACGCATGAGCTGCTCTCCCTCGGTGAGGCCGCGTCGGTCCCGCGGCAGGAAGCCCGACACCTCTGACGTCCAGTCAGGGATGCGGTCACGGAACAAGCGTGCACAAACCGTCCTCGCCCGGGAAGGTGCTCCGACGGAGTCCCAGCAGCACCCAACAGCGCACGACAGATCCACCCGGCGCGATCGCCTCACCGCACCACCCTCACCTCACGCCCGGCGAAGAAGCGCATCCGACGCCGACCGAAGCATGCGGGGCCACGGGGATCGAGCGGAACACCGGTTCGCCCTGCCCCCCGGTCTCGCCACGCGCACGAGAAGTCGGCCGGGTCGACTTCCTGTGCATGCCCGCAGGACGCGATCTTCCAGCCACAGGCTCCACAGCCGGCCCGGCCGTACGGCGGCGGCTCGGACGCCGTGATCACACCAGCCGCATCAAGACCGTCTCACCCATGACGGCCACGCCCGGTGAGGCCGGTAGTCGAGAATCCTGCCATGACCGAAGGTGACCGCCACGAGGCATCAACACGTTCATTCCTTGCCTGCGCGGCCGAGGTGGCTCGTCTGCTGGACCTCGGGGTTGCGGCCGACGTGCCCGAAGACCGGCGGGCACGGCACCTGGCCCACGCCGCACGAAAGCCACTGCTGGAACGCGCCGGCCTGCCCGAGGAGTTCTTCGATCCGCTGATGGCCGCTGCCGTCTACGATCCGGACCCGAGCTTCTGCCGCTGGTTCGTCGAGCCGGCAGTCTACGCATTCGGGCGCCGCAGGGTCATGACCGCGTTGCTCGGCTATCTCCGCACGGGCACGACTGCGGAGCGAGCGGGTGCCCAACGGGCCTGGTACTGCGCGCATGTGCCACTGCGCGCCGACCGGTCACCGGCCTACGCGCCCAACGGGATCCGCGATCCGGCCCTGGACGACGTCGACGACGTGGTGGACCAGTGGCTGACGACGTCCGGCGCCCAGCAGCGCGATCGCAGCACACCAGGGGGCCCGGACCGACCGCGAGGAGCTCTGAACCACACGTCTGCGGCCAGGTGATTCCCCATCAACTGATCGCCGAAGCATACGCACAGGAAGTCGGCCAGGCCGACTTCCTGTGCACGCCCGCGCCACCCTGCGGGCTCGGCCGGGTGGGAACAAAGACATCCTGCAGCCATCCACCATGAGGACCTGTCCGGTCGATCATGTGCGCGGCCAGATGACGAGGGCGGCTGCGGTGACCGTGCCGAAGAAGGCGTAGCCGAGTTGGTCGAATCCGGTGGCCGCCACTCTGCGGTATGTGATCGTGCTCTGGTCTCTTCACCGGTGTTGCGCTCCTTGTATCGCTCCTGGCCGAAGCCCTCGTCGCCGCACTTGCCGCGCGGCCCGGGACGTATCCACACTGGAGTGACTCGGAGGGGGCGTCATGTGGGTGGTACCGGGCCTGCTGGTGGGGACAGCGGCGGCAGTGGCCGCGACCTGGCTGAACGCCGGTGTTTGGCTGAGCAAGCTGTACCGAGCGGAACGGCGCGCCAGAGGACGGGAGTTCGACCCCAGTCCGGAGGAAGTAGCCTGCCTGGCGGGCCACCTGGTGGAGCTGAGGCTCCTGAAGATGTACGACGCAGGCCGGATCGTCGTCTCCCGCCAGGGGGACGTCACCGCGACCACGACCTCGACCGGCCCGGAGGACTACTTCGAGGCGGCGGCCGTCGGCCGTCTCGGTCCCACCCGCACCGGTGACCTGCGGATGCTGACCACGTGGCTGGACGACGACGCGCCACCGCACGCCGTGCGTCGCCGACTGGTGGCGGCGGGTCTGCTCCATGACAGAAAGCTCCTCGACCGGGCATCGTTGGCCGAGGAATCGATGGCCGTGGTGTCCTTCGCGGTGGCCGCGGTGGGCGTGGCCGCCTTCGTGTACGCACTCGTGCGGCACGAGAACTGGCTCCTCCCGCTGCTTGGCTTCCCCGCGCTGTTCGCGGTAGCCCGGTTGGCCATCACGCTGGTGGACCTGTACGGGGACTTCAGCTGGCACACCGGGCTCGGTTCCCGGGTGCTCTCCGAAGCCCGGTCGGCCGACCGCCGCGAGCACGGGCCCGCGGTCGACCGCCGCGAGCACGCGCCGATGGCCGTGGCCCTGGCCGGGCTGTCGGCCCTGCCCGCCGAGCACGACCTGCGGATCTGCCTGGAAGCCTCCCGAGCCCGCGCCCGAGCCCGGGCCAAGAGACCCGCCGGCCGCTCCCACAGCGGGGGCAGCTACAGCGGCCGGAGCTGCGGGGGCAACGGCCCGATCGGCTGCGGGACCAGCTGTGGATCGAGCTGCGGCTCCTGACCAGGGGGCGCGTACGAGCCCCCGGCCCGCGTTCTCGGGAAGCTCGGGCCGGAGGACGTGATCGCCCGGCAGCTCGACGTCAGGACGGGCCGAAGCACGTTCCGGCGCTTCGTCGTTGTGCGGGCTGGCAGCGGAAGGGCCACAAGCGAAGGCCGACTGCGCCCGCGCTGCCGTCCTGCCTGCTCGACCCCGCCTGGGACCAGTTCAGGGCCCTGGAACTCCGCACCGCTGTCGGCTGGGGCCTGGCACATCCCCGTCATGATCGGAGACCCGTGTGGAACCAACGTCTGCTCCATATCCAGCGGTTCGGGGTTCCGCTCCTGACTAGGGGCCCATCCGGCGGCGCTGCTTCTTCTCGGCCCGGTCCTCAGCGAGGATCCGGCCGCGCTCGATCCAGCCCGCGATCCCTGCGATCACGAGCAGCAGCATGCCGAGCCACGTAAACCACCCCGGGCGGGACAAAGGTTCAGCTCAGACCCGACTGGCACATGGAGCACTTGAGACGTCGGGCCGTGGGGCGGCCGTCCCGGCGGTAGCGGCTCGTCGAGCGGCGGATGAGCATGCGGAGCGTGATGAGCCTGGCGGCGAGGTAAGGGTGGAAGTCCACGACTTCGCCGTTCCTCTCGGTGAGGCATTCCAGGCCCTCCCGCCGTTCCCGGTCATCATCTGTACGCCGTGGTCGCGGGCTCGAAGCCCCACCTTGATCACCTCCTACTCCGTGACTACTTGCGTCAGCGCCCCGATGAAGTCCAGCGCTACAGCGCCTTGAAGGTGGCGCTGGCGCAGCAGTTCCCTGCCGACAGTGAGGGCAGGGCTGCCTACTCGGCGGCGAAGAGCGCTGCGGTGGAGGAGCTGGTCGCGAAGTCCTACGCCGCTCGGGCCGCCGGCGCATCGTGACGTGAGGCGGACCGCACGGGTTGGTGAGGCTGTGACGCATGACCGAGCCCGTGCAGCAGCCTTGCTCCACCTGCCTTCTGCGGTCTTGATCGTGCGCATCTCGGCGGTTTGATCGAGGAGTTGGCCGACCTGTGGATGGCTCGGTGCGAGTCCGCACTGCGCGAGCGCAGAGGCAGAGAGCGAAAGCGGGCGGCTGGCGCGGGACTGGACCACGAACTGGTCTTCACCGACCGGGTCCTGGTCACCGTGGTCGGCAAGCCTAACAACGAGGCACCAAACGCCGGGTGCGCGAGAAGTCGGCCGGGCCGACTTTTCGTGCAGGCCGGCGCCGCCCGGCGGGGTGGGCCGGGCGGCGGGGGTGGGGTGGGGGGTCAGGGCCCGGGGGGGTGGTGACGGCCGGGGGGCGGGGGGGGGGCCAGCTG
>NZ_JBEXJK010000234.1:0-13468 GCF_040609095.1 Kitasatospora sp. NPDC004799 | reverse complement strand
CGGGCGGAGCCCCCCCCCCCCCCCCCGCGCACGACCGCCGCGGCGGAGGCCCCCGCGCCGGCCCCCCCCCCCGCCGGCCCCGGCGGCGCGCGGCGCTGCTGGAGCAGGGCGACGTACCCGCCGGATCGAGAGGGTCGTCGTGCCGGTCCGGCCCTTCTCCGGTCGCCCAGGGGTGAGGCCCTAAGCGCTCCCGGGCTGCTCGCGAACGACGCTGCTCAGAGGGCTACTTCGTGGCGACCACGTAGACGCTGGCCCACTGGCGCTTCGGGCTGGCCATCGTGGGGTCGAAGGTCCACGGCTCGACGGTGCGGAAGCCCGCCTCGGTGAAGAGCTGGTCGAGCTTCTCGTCGTCGTACGCCCAGTAGTGAGGGTTGTAGGTCGCGTCGTCGTCCTGGTCGCGGAAGACGTAGTTGATGAGGTCGAGGTAGGTGTTGATGTCGCCTCGGCACTGCCGCTTGGCGTACCATCGATCGATCATCTCGGCGGCCCGGTCCGGCGGTGCCGGGTACTGGTTCAGGACGAAGGCGGCATCGGGGACGCCGGTGATGAGCTGTCCTCCGGGTGTGAGGACGCGGTGGGCCTCGCAGGCGTAGGACTTGGCGGAGCACGGGTAGTCGATGTGCTCCAGGAAGTGCTCGGAGAAGATCGTCTCGGTGCCGGCGTCGGCGAGCGGGATGCCCTCGCGTACGTCCCACAGGAGGTCGGCAGGCGGGACGATGTCGATGTTGAAGAAACCGTCGATGTGGTGACCACCACCACCGATCTGGATCTTGGCGGGGCCGGGCTTGAGGACGCCGTCGGGCACGGCGGCGGCGCTGGCCCGGTGGTGGCGGTGCAGTTCGACTTCCTTGACCGCCGCCCGGAGGGTGCGGGCGAGGCCGTGCGTGGTCGCAGGTGAGTCGAGGGCCTGGCCGAGCTGGGCGAGGAGTGCAGTGATCTGCTGGTCGTGCGGGGTCATAGGGGTCTCGCTTCCTGGGTCGCCTGGGTGGGTGGTCAGGTGGTTCGGAAACTGAGCTGGTCGATCGTCCACAGGCCCAGCCCGTTGCCGGGGTGGTGCTGGCCGCCGTCCGTGACGGTACGGATCGGGTAGTGCGCAAGAACCGAGGAGAGAGCCGCCCGGACGGCCTCGGTCTGACGATCTCGGAGCCGGGACCGGAGACCGACTCGGGAGATCCCCAGTGGTTGGTGCGGTAGATCTAATTGAAGAGCGTCTCGGCGGGTTGGGTGGGTGCCGGCCAGGCAGCGGTGGACGGGGCGGCGGGGCCGTGGGTGGGCATGCGTCTCCTCCTGCGATCGGTCGTCGAGGGGCAGCGGTCAGCTGCTGTTGCGCATGAGCGTGTGTTTGATGTCGACCAGGCGCGGCGCGATGCTGAGCGCCAGCTGCTCGGTCGGGTGGAGGTGCCCGGCGTCGTCCGGCACGGCACGCCAGACGCGGTAGTCCAGGTTCGGGTAGGCCGGGTTGATGCCGATCTCGCCCTTGGGCATCGTGCCGTTGAACGGCACGACGATGTCCATGTGGTTCCAGTAGTTCCAGGCTTGTAGGGCCTTGTGCTGGTCGAAGTAGAAGTAGAAGTCGGGGTAGCGGCCGAAGCTGCGGAGTTCGCGGTGGATGAGGTGGCCGAGCAGCGGGCCGAGTTGGGTGGCGAGGCTGTCGAACTCCCAGCGTGTGCGGTGCCAGGCTTCGGGCACCTGCCTGCTGGTGAAGAGCCGGGCCGCCACGAGGTAGCTGATCCGCTCGACGATGTACGCGCGGGCGTGGTCGGCGTCGATGGTCAGGTCCACCCGCTGCAGAAGTGCCGCCAGCTGCTGCGGGCGGGGACGGAACCTGGCGAGGTTGAACTTGCCGGCCATGTCCGGGAAGGAAGCGAACAGCATCTCCTTGTAGAGCCAGTTGTTGAACTCCCCGAGGTCGGCCAGCTGCCGGGTTCGTGCGGAGGTGGAGTGGAGCATCAAGTACTCGGCGAGGGCCTCGAAGTAGAGGTAGCCGAGGATCGGCAGCCGGGGGATCGCCGCATCCAGTAGCTGCAGGAAGCCCTCCGTGGCCACGGTAGAGCCCTGGTAGACGATGCCGGCGGCCAGGGCCAGGAACGCGGCCGAGTTCTTGATCCGGCCGACGACGGTCTCGCGCAGGTGGTGCCGCTCGGTCTTGCTGAGCAGGTACTCCAGGTCGGTGTAGATCTGCAGGTGGATCGAGCCCAGCCGCAGGTAGTCCACGCCCGCCAATCCGCGGTACGCCTGGGGCGGCGCGGTGATCTCGAAGATCAGCGGCGTGGGCGCGCGTCCGCCCAGGCCGACCCTGGCGAGCGAGGCGGGGGCCTCCTTCGTGAGAACGTAGGCGGCCAGGTTGTGCATGCGGAAGCCGTACTCGGTCGCTGTGAGCGGAGCGCAGTAGATGCTGCCGACGAGGCATCCGCCGGAGGGGTAGAGCACCCCCTCCTCGCTGATCTCTTCCAGGGCGTGGGTGACGTGGAGCAGGTGCAGCTTGCCGTCGCTGCTCAGGCTGTCGAAGAGGGCGTTCTTGCGGAGCAGGCTGCCGTTCGGCGTCTCGTCGGTCAGGCGCTTGTGCCAGGTGACTGTCTGGGCTGCCAGCGGGTCGGCCTGCCCGGCGTCGGGCAGCAGCGCGGAGTCGAAGAAGGCGTGTGCGTCGGCCCACAGGTCGTAGGCGTCGCGGAGGTTCACGGCTACACCAATCCCTTCTCGGCGAGCGCGTACAGGACGGCTTCGGCGCTGCTGGCTCCGGCGAGGTGCGCGGTCTCGGAGACAGTGACGAGGTCGAAGGCCACGGCGCGGAGCTGGTCGAAGGCGGGCTCACGAACGTGTCGCGCGTCGGGCCACCAGGTGAGCTTGGGCAGGCGGTAGCGGTCGAGCGCGTCGGCGGCCTTGAGCAAGTCGCAGATGAGTTCGGCTCGGAGGTAGTCGGCCTGGTCGTCCGAGCAGAAGGCGTCGTACGGCACGTCGTGGAGGCGGATGGCGGTCGCGGCCTGGATGATTCGCCGTGGCGTGGCCACCAAGCCGAAGTGGGTCCAGACGGTGTCGGGGTTGGCGGCCAGCCAGATGGCGGTGCGGGCGCCATGGCCCTGGTCGTCCTGGTCGTGCAGGCGCTGGCAGTCGTGGACGGCTGCTGCCAGGACGACCGTGGCGGTCTCGGTGTCGTCCAGCTCGTGGATCTCAGCGAGCAGAGCGGCCAGTGCGGCGGTCCGCATGCTGTGCCTGAGACCGTGGAGCGATTCGTGGAGGCGAGGCTCCGCCAGCCATGTTGCCGGCAGAGCGGACCGGCTCAAGAGGTGCTTCGAGGCGGGCCGCAGGGGCGGCGGCCAGGCCGCGCCGAGGTCGGGCCGGTTGGCCTTGATCCACTCGATGGTGGCCGGGTCCATGTACTGGTGGTGCGGCAGCTGCTTGCGGGCAGCCAGGTCGACCAAGCTCGTGGTCGTCGGGGTCGTGCTCATCTGTGCTCACCGCCTTCTGGTGGTCTACCGCGGTGACGGGCTCCTACTGGATCGGAGCGGCCTGTGCCTCGCGAGCCTTGCGCTCCTCTTCGGCGGCCTCAAACGAGACGGCGAAGTCGGCGAGCTCCTGCTCGCTCATCAGCGTCACGCCGAGCTCGGCGGCGACGTCGATGATCTGGGCGGACGCCTCGTCGCGGGCGGCGTCCGAGGCGCCGTCGTCGAGCAGAACCTCGAACTCGGCGTGGTAGCCCCACGCCTCGCTCCACTTGAGCGCGATTTCCACGCCCTGGAAGCGGAAGTTGTGGCGGAAGTTGAACGCCTCGTGCATCGCGGACTCGAAGCCGAGCGCGTTGAACACCTTCACGGCCGCCGGGACGTCCTCTCGGGCGATCGCGAACTCGGTCTCATGGAAGGCGGCGCCCTGGCCGATCTTGCTGCCCTTGAGAGTGATCTTGGCGGTGCCGGCAGCCGTGTTGTCCGTGACTTTCAGCAACTGCTCGGGCAGCACGTAGAAGTAGATGTGCTTGGCGTCGTCACCCAGGTCCTCGCCGTCTTCCCGCAGGCGGTCCATGAGCTGGGCGTGGGTCTCCTTGTTGAAGCGGGCGCGCATCTCGATCTCGATAGCCACGGTCGCGTCTCCTTGTTTCAGACATGGCGGATTCAGCCGAACCAAGGCGGGATGGCCCCTGGCTGGTCCGGATGGGGCGGTATGGAGTTACTGGTGGAGCCGGATGGTGCGGCAGGCCGTCACTTCACCGGCCGCACCACCCGAGATGGATCAGCCCAGGTCGCCGAAGCGCTCGCGGATCACACCGGTGTGCAGGTAGGTCGGCAGCGGGACGCCGCCGACCGCCACGCGGGTGGTCGCCACCTGGTCCTCGGTCTCATCCGGGAAGCCCTCCAGGAGCTGGAGGCACTGCTGGACCCACTCGCGGGACTTGGGCCAGTCGCCGGCGTCACGGAGGTGGACCGCCAGCGCATAGGCGGTCTCGGTGGCCGCCCAACGGTCGGTCGCCAGTTCACGCTGGAAGATCGACTCCAGCTCCTGGACGGAGGCCAGGCGGGTCTGGTTGGTCATGGTGCCCTCTCAGAGCGGACGGTGGTACCCCGATGGTGGTCAACGCAGCGGCGTCTCTGTGGTGACGCTGCGATCCGCCATCAGTTGGTGAAGATCTCGGCCAGCGTGCGGTACTCGTGCAACTCGTCCTTGTCGAACCACAGCTCGACTTCCTGCGCGGCCTCCTCCTTGTTGCCGGAGGCGTGAACCAGGTTGGCCACGGCCTTGCCGACTGCCACGCTGCCCGCGGCGCTCATGTGTGAGAGGTCGCCGCGGATCGTGCCGGCCGGAGCCTGGTTCGGGTAGGTGCTGCCCACGATCTTCCGGACGGTGGCGATGGCGTCGTAGCCCTCCAGTACCAGGGCGATGACGGGCCCCTGCTGCATGAAGGTGGCCGTGAGGTTGTAGACCTCGGCCCCCAGCCGCTCTTCGAGGTCGAAGTAGTGCTTGCGGGTGAACTCCTCGTCCATCCACTTCATCTTGACGCCGACGATCTTCAGTGCGGCATCCTCGAAGCGCGAGATGATCCGGCCTCCGAGGCCGCGCACCAGCGCGTCGGGCTTGAGCAGGACGAGCGTGCGCTCGACCGTGTGGACCTGGCCCTCGGTCATCAGTTCCCTTTCAGCTTGCTGGCATTCAGACATGACGAACGGTCAGTTCGCCATGGACTGAGGTTACCGGCGCTGGCGAGCTACTTCTGGCGCCCCGGCCTGCCCCCCGAACGGGTGAATCCTGCGAGGTTCGGCGGCAGTCGATCCGCCGCTCTGTCGGCATGGCGGCCTCGCGGGCGCAATCGCCCAACTCGCTTTCTTGCTTAGGGTGCTCACCTAGAATCTCCGGCGGGTCGGCGTGTATGTCCTGTTGCCGCCAGGTGCGCCTGGAGCTCAAGTTGTCTAGAAGAGCTGGGCCTTGGGGTGCCGACTACAAGTCTTCCGGTATCCACGTCGCGCGGCGATGAAGCGCCAGTGCAGTCGATGTGCATCTTCGACGCAGGCCTCCTGCACTGCGGCGACCACGACGGAGAGGGAACGGCGTTGGACGTCATCGAGGTCTGGAGCGGGCGTTACGCCTGCCTGCTCCAGTCCGCCCTCCGCCTCACCAACGAGGCTTTCGCCAATCAGCTCGGGATCGCGGTGAGAACAGTGGCAGCGTGGCACGCTGACCCCTCCGTCGTACCGAGAACCGAGATGCAGCAGCTCCTCGACGCCGCACACGAGAGGGCTACCGACGCGGCCCGTCAGCGCTTCGCCCTCCTGGCAGCGAAAGAACGTGGCGGCGGAGCCTCCGAGCTCGGCGTGTCGGCTGCGCAGGTCCTGCGGGTGGCAATCTCGGTTGTCCTCCGGCAGGACGACGTACTGCTGGTCTGTCGGCGCGACGGCGACGCGTCCGGGATCACTTGGCAGTTCCCGGCTGGGGTGATCAAGCCCGGCGCGAAGCCGGAGACCGCGACCGTCCGGGAGACGCTGGACGAGACCGGGGTTCACTGTGTTGTCCGCAGGAGCCTCGGCAGTCGCGTTCACCCCGTGACGGGCGTGCTGTGCGAGTACTTCCTGTGCGAGTACCTGGCTGGCGAGGCAACCAACAGCGACGCCGTTGAGAACGTCGACGTGATGTGGGTTCCTCGAAACTCGGTGGCTCGCTTCATCGGTGCCGATACGATCTTCCCACCCATCCTGGCCGCCCTGGAGGAGCAGACGTGACACAGCAGACTGCGGAGGAACGCCCGGGCATTGCCGCCGCGATCGTGGTCCATGAAGGCCGCGTCCTGATGGTCCGGCGGCGGGTGAGCGAGGGCCAACTCTCCTGGCAGTTCCCGGCCGGTGAGATCGAGGCCGGTGAGTCGCCCGAGGAGGCGGCCGTCCGTGAGACCGCGGAGGAGGCCGGACTGGGTGTGGCCGCCGTCAAGCTCCTGGGCGAGCGGGTGCATCCGAAGACCGGTCGGCTGATGTCGTATACGGCTTGTGAGGTTGTCAGCGGCACCGCCGCGGTGGTGGACACGGACGAGCTGGATGCCTTCGCGTGGGTCACACTTGCCGAGATCCCTGAGTACGTGCCGTACGGGCTCTTCGAGCCGGTGCAGGCGTACTTGGACATCGCGCTCACTGCCTGACCTGGTAGCTCTACGGGCGGCCTCCCACTGGGGCCGCCCGTAGAGCCAGCCGTCACACCGGCGTCGCCGCAGCCGTTTGATTTCGAGAACAGCACCGAATGATGGAAGCCCTGCCTAGGGCGAAATGCCGCTGCCCCTCCGCAGCGGTGGGACGGCGCGTCTCAGACGGCGGCGCGTGCAGGCCGACGGCCGGTCATCGCGGAGCGCAGGGCGGTTCGGACCCGGGCGGCGCCTGCGGCTGCCACGTCCGCTCCCTGGCCGATCGTGGGGGTTCGAGCTGCCAGGCCGGCACACGGGCGGCAGATGCCCGGTCGAGGCACGGGGTCGTGGCACTGGGCGCACTCGGCGTACCGGGCCGGTGGCCGCGCGACGGGCCGGGCGGGCGGCATCTTGTGCTCCAGGCGGTAGCGGAGTACTGCGGCCGCCGAGTGCATCGGGGTGGGCAGTCCCGGCAGCAGGGCGTGGGTGAGGTCGGCCGGGGTGCTGCCGCGTGCCAGCCACTGGGCGACCAGGGGCGCGAGTTCGCGCGCTTCGGCCTCGCCCAGGCGCAGCCGGGGTTCGGGGCGGATCACGCGGAACAGGGTGGCCACCGCTTCCCGGACCTCCTCGGTCTCGGAGACCGCCTCCCGTCCTTCCGGGCCGACGTCATCGGCCGGACTCGTGGGGAGGGAGGATTCTTGGTGCCGGTCCTTTACAACAGGGCCGACAGCACGACCGGCGGCCGCTTCGCCGGAGGCCGGAGGGGTGGCACTCGGTCGCGCGAGCTGCGGGGTGTCGTAGACGTGGGTCTCGGTGATGATCGTGCCGTCGGGCATGCGGATCTTCTCGACCCGGTAGTACCCGGCCTCGGCCAGCTCCTTCAGCGCCCTGCGGACGGCGCCGCGGCCCTGGGGGCTGGTGTCGGCCATGTGCCGGCCGTCCTCGCGCCAGCCGTCGGGTCGGGAGAGCAGATCCGCCAGCAGTCCGCGGGCGGTGTAGCTCAACCGCCGGTACTGGAGCACGGCGTTGGGCAGCACGGTGAAGTTGCGCACGTGGGCGCTACGATGGACGCGCATCGGGAGTTACTGCTCCTGGTGCCGGACCCCGGGGTGTTCCAGCACCGCCGGGGTCGCCTGTTTTTTGGTTGGATTACGGAACGTATCACGGCAATTGACGCTGCGTGAGACCTTTGCGTAGGCGTGACCACTTGTTTGCGGCTACCTGGTGGCGAGGAGTTCCCCACGTTCGACCGCCTCGCGGAGGACCACGGCGATCTCCTGAGGCAGGAGGTTGAGCGCGTCGAGGGCCCCGGCGGTGAGGGGGATCTCCTCCAGGAGGTACTCGCCCCGGCCTTCCTGGCTGAACTCGGGGCCGGTGCGGTCCTCGAAGCTCCACGTCTCGATGGTGGCGAGGTAGAAGTCCTGGCGCTCGTCGTCCGTCTCGATGGTGTGGAGGAGACGGACGATCTCGGCCTCGCCCGCGATCTCCTCGCGGACCTCGCGCAGCAGGGCCTCCTCGGGGCTGGCATCGGTGGGCTCGATCTTGCCGCCGACGACGACCCAGTACGGGTCGATGCCGGGGCGGATGCGCTTGATCAGCAGCATGGTGTCGTTCGGGGTGAGGAGTACGGCGCGGACGCGGTGCTGCATGGTGGCCTGCTTTCTGTTCGTTGGCGTGGGGCGAGCCAGTGGCGGATCCAACCGCCATCGATGTGCAATGACTGGCCGGTGAGATCGACGACAAGTGTGCGGCTGTCAGGATCGGCACGTGAGGATTCTCGTGCTGGGTGGTGGCTGGTTCCTGGGCCGCGCGGTCGTGAGCGGCGCGCTGGAACGAGGCTGGGAGGTGACCACGTTCACGCGGGGACTGTCCAGTGTGCCGGTGCCCGGGGCGGTCGCCGTGCACGGCGACCGGGAACGCCCCGAAGACCTGGCGCGTCTGGCCGGTGAGGGCCCGTGGGACGCCGTGATCGACACCTCGGCCTCGGAGTTGTCGCCGCATGTTGTCCGGTCGGGCGCCCGAACCCTGGAGCCGGTCGTCGGCCGCTACGTGTACGTGTCCACAGTCGCGGTGTACGAAGGCTGGCCCGCTGAGCCGCTGAACACCTGCTCCCCGGTTTGGGCGGCTTCGGCCGATGCTGGGCCGGAGGCTGTTCGGCCCCCGGACAGCGCCTCGGGCATCAACCCCGGCTACGGGCGGCGGAAGGCGGGGACCGAGCATGCGGTGACCGAGACGTTCGGTCTCTCCCGAACGAGCCTCCTCAGGCCGGGTGTGCTCCTCGGCCCCGGGGAGTACGTCGGCCGACTGCCGTGGTGGCTGCGCCGAACCGAGCGGGGCGGAGTGATTCTCGCACCTGGGAACCCCACGAGGCGGGTCCAAGCGGTCGATGTTCGGGACGTCGCCACCTTCGCACTCGACCAGGCCCTGCACGTCGGCCACCAGGTCCACAACCTCGGTAGTCCGATCGGCCGGGAGACGATGGGCGGCTTCCTCCAGGCATGTATGGACGTGACTGGCAGCACCGGGGAACTGCTCTGGGTGGAGGATGAGATCCTGCTTCACCACGGGTTGCGGCAGTGGACCGAGCTGCCGCTGTGGTGGACCCACCCTGGCGTGTCCGTCATCGACTCGGCCTCGGCGGTCGCGGCCGGCTTCCACAGCCGGCCGCTCGCGGAGACCGTGGCCGACACGTGGCACTGGCTGAGCCAAGGCAACACCCCGGTTCCGCACAGGCGTTGGGCCAAGCACGGGATCGACCCGGCCAAGGAGCAGGCCGTCCTCGACGGCATTGCCTACGAAGGGGCACTGAGATCGCCGAACCCCTGACCGGCGAAAACATCGTGGGGCACCGGATCAACCCGGTGCCCCACGGTGTTTGGTGCCGCAGTAGGGGACGTTGCGACGGCGGAAGCCAGCATCAGGGGTGCGACATCTCCCACAACAGGCAGGCTCGGCGTGCAGTGGTGATCAGGCCCTCGGGGTTCTGCCGGTCACGATCAGGGTGCCGATGTGCCCCTCGCTCGGGGCCTTGAGTACCACGGCCTCGGCTGACTCGAAGCCGCTCCGACGCAGCAGGCCGACCCACCTGCGGGGCGTGTAGGAGTAGCGGTAGGTGTACAGCGCCCGCCCGGCGAACCCGCCCTTGTACATGCCCTGCGGGCCGTAGGCACCCGGGATGGCGGGGGGTTGCGAGAAGGCCAGGATTCCGCCGGGGGTGAGGCGGGAGGCGATGAGGGGGAACAGCTTCAGCGGGTCCGTGAACCAGGCCGCGCCGAACACCGAGTAGACCGCGTCCCAGGTCTCGTCGGTGCTGCTGAGGTAGTCCAGGATCTCGGCGCAGTGGATCCGGACGCCGGACGGCCCCCAGCGCTGGGAGGCCTTCTCGGCCATGACGGGCGAGAGGTCCACGCCGGTGGCCTTCACACCCTGCTCGGCGAGGGCGGCCAGCGCGCGGCCGGTGCCGCACCCGATTTCCAGGGCGCTGGCCGGTGACCCGAGCAGTTCCGGGCCGGGCCCGTGGTCGGCGTACTGGGTCCAGCGGAACACCGGCCCGGCGTCGAAGACGTCGTCCTTGATGCCGGCCGCGTAGGTGTCCCAGAGCTCGCGTTCGGATGCGATGTCGTGTTGTGCGGGCAACGGACTTCCCTTGCAGAGGAGTTGGCGGGCGGGTGCCCCTGCCCCGGGGACATGGGGCAGGGGCACCCTAGTGCCCGGTCAGTGGCTGTCGGGGACCTTGTTGTCGCACGGGGAGCAGTCCGCCCCGTCGATCGCCCACAGCTCGGTGTCGGCGTCGAACCCGTTGCCGCGCAGGAACTCGGCGGTGCGGATCACGATGCCATCCCCGCGCCGCTGGATCAGCGGGGCGTGGTGCTTGTACCGGCCGGCGTTGTACACCTCGCAGATGGCAAAGTAGACCGGCGTGTCCAGCAGGAGCTGGTGCACGCCGATGTCCACGATCTTGCCGACGCCCAGGTGCACCTCGGGGTGCTCCATGGCGGTGACCGTGTAGGCGATGGCGTTGTCCAGGATCCGCTCGGCCATGTTGCGGACCATGGTGTTGTCGCGGAGCAGGAGCGCGATCTCGCGCTCGTAGAGGTCGCCGGTGTTGCCGGGGCCCTCGAACACGTTGTACGTCAGCTCCCTGACGTACGGCCGGACCGCGTTGAGGAGCGCGCGGGGGTCACGGAACTCGGTGTCCGCAGGCGCTTCGAGCGCGACTGTCATGGTTCGTTCCTCTCTTCGGTGACGCACTGCCTTGCAGACCCGTCCGGAGGGGCGGGCGTCCGTGGGGCCCGCCCTCGTGCGATGCTGAGGTCGCGCACGAGGGCTGGGCCGGTTCAGGGGTTGTTAGGGCCAGGCCGGGGGGATGCCCGGGCGGAGTCGGTGGGTCAGCCGGTGCGGTGAAGAGGGCAGGTGCAGTCGGGCCAGAAGTCCAGGTTCAGCTCGACCGTCGGCGGCCCGGGGGCGACCTCGATCACCGGGGTGGCGCTATGGCGGCGGCCGGTGGAGTCGACCATGTACGTGCTCAGGCGCAGCCCTCGGCGGCGCTCCCGCAGCGGGACGAAGTCGGCGGAGGTCACGGGGTGTTCCCGTAGCGGGCGGCGGTGGCGATCGCGCACGGCCACCGGGTGTCGCAGCGGGGGCACTCCCCAGCAACGGAGCGGTGGTCGTCCCAGAGGAGTCGGGCCCGGGCGGCGTCCTGGTCCTGCTGGGGCACCGGGCGAGGCGGCCTGCGCCCGGTGCCCGGGTCGAGGCTGGGCAGTTGAACGGCGGGACTGTATCGCTCGGTCACGGTGCTCCAGTTCTCTCGGCGAGGTGGATGCGGCGCCCCCTCCGAGAGGGGCGCCGCCGTCGCCCTGCGGGGCCCCAGGGCCGGACGCACCGGGGTTCCCCGCTGAAGCGACATGACTGACAGTCAACTACCGAACACGGTCATGGGAGAATCGCGTAGGCGGCATCCGCATCCGGGTATGCAGCAGGCGCATATGAGCACGGCGACCGGGAGACATCTGGTGGACTGGCGACGCGACGCCGAGGCTGCATCGCGAGTCGGCGACTACGGCCGGGTGGTCGAGCTGGCCCGTAGAGAGACCCGACTGACTCAGCGCCAGCTCGGCGAGGAGATCGGACTGTCCCAGTCCGCCGTGTCCCGACTGGAGTCGCGCGGGCCTGTCGGCGGATACGACATGGCAGTGCTCGGCCGCGCCGCAGCTCACCTGCACATCCCCGCCGGCCTCGTAGGACTGGCGAGCGCACCACCAGGATCGACAGTGGACCGACGCGAATTCCTCGGCGTAGCAGCGGCGGCAGCAGTGACGCCGACCCTTGCCGCACTTCCCCCTTCGCTCGACAACGGGACCGGGCAGCCCGCAGCTCTGCGGTTGGCCACTGCGGCATACCGCCGCCTCGACGGCTCGATGCCGTCCCGCGACCTCGCCGACGCCGTCCGCGGCCACATCCAGCTCATCCAGCGGGCGAGCGCGACCGGAGACCGGTCGCGGCTGGCCGCCGTCGGATCCGAGGCGGCGAGCTTCGCAGGCTGGCTGGCGTGGGACATGGGCGACCACGGGTCCGCCCGGTCCTGGTACGGCCAGGCGGTCACTGCGGCGCGCTTGGCCCGGGTCAACCTTCTCGTCGCCTACCAGTTGGGCAGTCTCGCCCAGTTCGAGGCGCACGCGGGGAACGGCGCCCAGGCGCTCAGCCTCACCGGGAAGGCCAGGAGAGCGCTGACCCACGACGGGCCGGCCATCGCCGATGCCTGGCTCACCTCCGTGGAAGCACTGGCGTACGCGGCGAACGGGGACCGCATCCGCGCGGACCAGGCGCTCGCTCACAGCAGGACCCTCGCACTGCGCCTCGACCGACAGGCTGTTCCGCCATGGCCGTGGGTCTTCACGTTCGACGAGTCCAAGGTCGATGCCGCCCGGGTGGCATGCGGTGCCCGACTCGGCCTGGCGGACTGGGTGTTGACCGCCGACACCGCCGCACTGGCCACCGACCATTCGAAGCAACGCGCCCTACTGATGATGGACCTCGCCGCCGGACACTTCGCCGCTGGCCGCTTGGATGGCGCGATCGCCATCGCCACCAGGGCACTCGACATCGGGATCACCTACCGGTCCGGCCGGATCGTGGACCGCGCGCGAACGCTCCGGCGTACGCTCGCCACCAAGAACCCGCCCCGGGTGGTGCGCGAGTTCGACGACCGTCTACACGACCTGTACCTGTAGGAGGGGCAGTATGCGGCTCGGGATCACCGGCCACAGGGGACTGCACGGAGAGGTCGAGCAGCAGGTCCGCCAGCTCCTGGCTGCGGCAGTGGACGCCTACCAGGGCAGCGATCTCACCGCCGTATCCATGCTGGCGGACGGTCCGGACACCTGGCTCGCGGAACTGGTCCTGGCCCGGGGCGGCCGCCTCGACGTCATTGTGCCGGCCGATGAGTACCGGGACGGCCTGCCCGTCGGCCACCACCCCGTCTACGACCAGCTGATCGGCCGCGCCTCGGAAGTGCATCGCACCGGCCTCGACGCCTCGACGCCGGACGCACACATGGCGGGCAGTGAAGTCCTGGTGGGCCTGGCAGACGTCGTCCTCGCCGTCTGGGACGGCCTTCCCGCCCGCGGACGCGGCGGCACTGCGGACGTCGTCGCCTACGCGCACCGCTGCGGCGTTCCCGTCCAAGTCCTGTGGCCCGATGGCGCCACGAGGTAGATCACATCACAGGTCAGCCACGACCGTACGCGACCAACGGGTAGCTCGGTACCGTCACCCCCACACCGCGCTGAAGGGCAGCAATGTCCGCCGAATCCTCATCAGCGCCGCGTGCCGCCCGGCCGGCCGGGCGGCCCCCGCGGGGGGCGGGGGGGGGCCCCC
>NZ_JBEXJK010000233.1:0-13487 GCF_040609095.1 Kitasatospora sp. NPDC004799 | reverse complement strand
CGGGGCGTGCGGCCGGGGCGGGTGAAGACGGGAGCGCGCCCACGGGGCCGAGGGGTGGCACGGGCCGGTACCGGGAGGCCTGCGCCTCCGAACGCGGTCCGCCCGGAAGAGGATCAGAAGACGATCAGAAGGCGATCCGCACCTTCAGGGCCGAGCGGTCGTCCATCGCGCGGTAGCCGTCCGGGACGCCGTCCAGACCGACGGTGCGGTCGAAGACCAGGCCCGGCTCGATGGCGCCGGAGAGCACGTCCGGCAGCAGCTCGGGGATGTACGCGCGGGCCGGGGCGACGCCGCCGTTCAGCGAAACGTTTCGGCCGAACATCTGACCGATGTCGACGCCCGCGCTGCCGCCGTGCGGCACCCCGACGTACCCGACCGCACCGCCGTCCCGGGCGATCGAGATGGCCGTCCGCATCGACTCCTCGGTGCCGACCGCCTCCAGCACCGCGTGCGCGCCCTGACCGCCGGTCAGCTCCTTGACCGCCTCGATCGCGGCCTCGCCTCGCTCCGCCACCACGTCCGTCGCCCCGAAGCGACGGGCCAGCTCGGTGCGGGCGGTGTGCCGGCCCAGGGCGATGATCCGGCCCGCACCCAGCCGGTGCGCCGCCAGCACGCCGCACAGGCCCACCGCGCCGTCGCCGACCACCGCGACCGTCGCGCCCGGCCGCACCCGCGCCGAGACCGCCGCGTGGTGCCCGGTGGACATCACGTCGGACAGCGCCAGCAGCCCGGGCAGCAGCTTCTCGTCGCCCGCCGCCTCCTTCGGCAGCTTCACCAGCGTGCCGTCCGCGAACGGCACCCGCACCGCCTCGCCCTGGCCGCCGTCCGAGCCGACCTGGCCCCAGAACCCGCCGTGCGGGCAGGAGGTCTGGAGGCCTTCGAGACAGAAGTCACACGTCCCGTCCGACCAGACGAACGGCGCCACCACCAGGTCGCCCTTGGCGAAGCCGCGCACCTCGGCGCCGGCCTCCTCGACCACGCCCAGGAACTCGTGCCCGATCCGCTGCCCGGCCACCCGCTGCGCCACGCCGCGGTAGGCCCACAGGTCGCTGCCGCAGATGCAGGCGTTCACCACCCGGAGCACCACGTCCGTGGGCTGCTGGATCACCGGGTCCGGGACGTCTTCGATCCGGATGTCGTTGGGGCCGTGGATCACGGTGGCACGCATGCGCTGTTCCTTAGCTGGACGGTCTCGACCAGGTGTACGACACCCCCGCCGACCACTCTATTCCGGACGCCCGGTCGGAACATTCCGACCGGAGTCACCCGCCCGGCCCCTTATCCTGTTGGACCATGCAACCGATCCAGCCCGAGACGTACGGAGCGCCGCGGACCGCACCGGTCCCCGCGCAGCGCTCCGCCGCCCCCGCCCAGGGCTTCGCGGTCGTCGACGTCGAGACCACCGGTCTCGGCCGCTCGGACCGCGTCATCTCGGCGGGCGTCTACCAGCTGGACCCGGACGGCGAGGTCGTCGACCACTGGTACACCCTGGTCAACCCCCAGCGGGACCCGGGGCCGGTCTGGATCCACGGCCTCACCGCCGAACTGCTCGCCACCGCCCCGACCTTCCCGCAGATCGCCGACGAGTTCGCCGCCCGTCTGGAGAACCGCGTCCTGGTCGCGCACAACGCGCTCTTCGACTGGAACATGATCTCCCGCGAGTTCTCCCGGGCCGGCCTGCGCGCCCCGGTCGAGCAGCGGCTGTGCACCATGGTCCTCTCCCGCGACCTGCGCCTGCCGCTGCCCAACGGCAAGCTGTCCTCGCTCGCCGCCCACTTCGGCGTCCGGCAGCGCCACGCCCACAACGCGCTGGACGACGCCCGGGTGCTCGCCGAGGCGTTCCGCCCCAGCCTCCACCTGGCCCGCGACGGCGGTGTGCCGCTGCCGCTCCAGAACTGCGTCGCGGTCACCGACCTCGGCGAGGAGGAGCCGGCCGCCCCCGGCCGCAGCACCTGGACCGGCGCCACCTACCGCCAGGCCAAGAAGCGCCCGCCCTGCCCGTACCCCAACCCGGGGCGCTGGGAGGACGGCAAGCCGCTGGTCCAGGGCATGCGGGTGGCCATCACCGGGGACACCGCCACCGACCGCGAGGTCCTGGAGGACCGCGCGGTCGAGGCCGGCCTGCACATCGCCACCTCGGTGAGCCGCCTCACCAGCCTGCTGGTCACCAACGAGCCGGACAGCTGGAGCGGCAAGGCCCGCAAGGCCCGCGAGGTCGGCACCCCCGTGGTGGGCGAGGACGCCTTCCTCCAGCTGCTGCGCGAGGTCGCCCCGCACCCCGGTGCGTGAGCCGGTTGTGAGGTCGGCGTACCGTTCCCATGTGTACCGTTTTCTGCTGACCCGCCAGTGGCTGATCACCATGCTGGTCGCACTGCTACTGATCCCCGCGACGATCAAGCTGGGCTTCTGGCAGCTGCACCGCCACGAGGCCCGGGTGGCCCGGAACGAGCTGATCGGCCAGGCCCTCACGGCCGCGCCGGTCCCCGTCGACACCCTGTCGCCGACCCCCGGCTTCGCGGTCCCCAAGGACCTCACCTGGCGCGCGGCGACGGCCACCGGTCAGTACGACCCGGCACACGAGTTCGTGGTCCGCAAGCGGACCGACTCCAGCGGGGACACCATCGGCTACTTCGTCGTGACCCCGTTCAAGCTCTCGGACGGCAAGGGCACCGTGCTGGTCAACCGCGGCTGGGTCGCCTCCGGCGCCACCGCCACCGAGTACCCGCCCGTCCCGGCCGCCCCGGCCGGCGAGGTCTCCCTCACCGGCCGCCTGCGCGCCGAGGAGACCTACGGCGCCAGCGGCATCAAGGCCCGCAGCGGCCTGCCCGACCGGCAGTTCAACCTGATCAACGTCGACGAGCAGACCAGGCTGACCGGCGCCGCCCTCCTCGGCGGCTACCTCGAGCTCACCGGCACCACCCCGGCCCCGGCCGAGCAGCCCGAGCTGATCCCCGAGCCCAACCACTCCGACATCGGCCCGCACATGGCCTACGCGATCCAGTGGTGGCTGTTCACCGCGATGATCCCGGTCGGCGTCTGGATCCTCGTCCGCCGCGAGGCCAAGGACCGCGCCAAGCAGGCCGCCGAGGCCGAGGTCCCGCTCGACGCCGTCCCCGCCTAGGGACGGACCGGCGTCCCGCTAGAGCACGTCCTCCAGCTCCCGCAGCAGCCGCGCCTTCGCCCGCGCCCCCACCACCGACCGCACCGGCTGCCCGTCCCGGAACACCATCAGCGTCGGCATCGACAGCACCCCGTACGCCGCCTGGGTCCGCGGGTTGTGGTCCACGTCCAGGCTCACCACCCGCAGCCGGTGCGCCTCCTCCCGCGCGATGTCCGTCAGCACCGGCGCCATCATCCGGCACGGCGGGCACCAGTCCGCCGTGAAGTCCACCAGCACCGGCCCCTCGGCCGCCAGCACCTCCGCGGCGAAGGTCTCGTCCGTCACCGCCGGTACACCCGCGATCCGCACCATCGTCTACTCCTTCGTCAGTTCACACCGTGGTGATTGCTCGGCGGCGGCGAGGTCGTCCCGCGCCCGCACCGCCCGCTCGAACTGCCCGGCCACCCGCGCCCGCGCGTCCTGCAGCCGCGCGATGCAGTCGTCCAGCTCGGCGAGCTTGCGCTCGTACACCTCCAGCGACGCCGGGCACGAGTCCCCCTCCGGGTGGCCGGCCCGCAGGCACTCCACGAACGGCCTGGTCTCCTCCAGCCCGAACCCGAAGTCCTGCAGCGTCCGGATCTCCCGGAGCAGCCGCAGGTCCCCCTCGTCGTACGCCCGGTACCCGTTGCCCGCCCGCCGGGCCGGCAGCAGCCCCAGCTGCTCGTAGTACCGCAACGCCCGCGTGGTCGTCCCCGCCCGCTCCGCCAACTCCCCGATCCGCATGCCGAACCCGCTCCTCCCGGCCCGCCTCCGCGCGCCGCCGCACCGACGGTAGACCTTGACACCCACGTCAACGCCAGCGGCCGGGGCCCAGTGCCCGTGCCGGTGCCGGTGAGTCGGCCCCCTCCCGTCACCCCGGCCCCACGGCACCCTGCAGGATGTCCCCATGGATCTCGGACTGAAGAACAAGGCCTACGTCGTCACCGGCGCCACCCGCGGCCTCGGGTTCGCCGCCGCGCGGGAGCTCGCCGCCGACGGCGCCCGCGTGCTGGTGAGCGGCCGGAGCGAGGAGGCCGTGGCCGCGGCCGTCGCCGAACTGGACGCCCTGGCGGGCCCCGGCGCCGCGCACGGCCTGGTCGCGGACAACTCCGACCCCGGCACCGCCGAGCGGCTGGTCGCGACGGCCACCGAGCGGTTCGGCCGGCTCGACGGCGTCCTGATCAGCGTGGGCGGCCCCCAGGCCGGGCCGGTCGAAACCACTCCCGAGGACGCCTGGCGCGACGCCTTCGAATCGGTGTTCCTCGGCGCCCTGCGCATCGCCCGCACGGCCGCCGCGGCCCTCGGCGACGGCGGCGTGATCGGCTTCGTGCTCTCCAGCTCGGTCCGCCAGCCGATCCCCGGCCTGGGCATCTCCAACGGCCTGCGCCCGGGCCTCGCCATGGCCGCCAAGGCCCTCGCCGACGAGCTCGGCCCGCGCGGCATCCGGGTGGTCGGCCTGCTCCCGGCCCGGATCGACACCGACCGGGTCCGCGAGCTCGACGGCCTCGCCGCCGACCCCGAGGCCGCCCGCGCCCAGGCCAGCGCCGGCATCCCGCTCGGCCGCTACGGCACCCCCGAGGAGTTCGGCAAGGTCGCCGCCTTCCTGCTCTCCCCCGCCGCCTCGTACCTGACCGGCCTCATGGTCCCCGTCGACGGCGGCGCCCTGCGCACCCTCTGAGGCCGATCCGGCTACTCCACCCTGGACTGCCGCCGCCCCCGCCGCCCCCGCCGTCCGTGCCGGGGCTCGGCGGGGGCCGCCTGGAGGACCCGGATCCGCAGCTCGGCCGGCAGCGCCGGCAGTCGCAGGCTCCCGCAGGCGTCCGCCCGGGGCCCGTCCTCGAAGTGCTCCACCAGTGCCGCCGGGTCCCCGCCCGGCCGCAACCGCACCGCCCCGCGCAGCCGCGGATGCCCCGGTGCCCGCACCAGCCGCACCCCGGCCCGCTCGACCTCCGGCAGCACCACCGTCCCGCTCTCCATCGCCTCCTCCAACGCCCGCGCGCCGACCCGCAGTCGGAGCCCGCTCACCCCCGGCGTCGGCACCGCGATGCTCGACAGCCCGCTGCGCCTCAGCTGCGCCAGCAGCCACCACGCCGTCCCCGCCACCAGGACGGCCAGCCCGCCGATCACCGTCGGCCACCACCAGGCCGACGCCACCCACCGCTCCCGCGAACGCGTGCTCACCACCGGCTGGTCGGGCGAGGTGAGCGGCCACCACTCCGGCGGGTGCACCCCCAGCCGCCGGTACAGGTCCAGCCCGCCCGCCAGCACCAGCACCCCGGCCCCCAGCAGCACCGCCCCCACCACCCCCAGCAGCACCCGGTTGACGACCGTCCTGCTCACCCGGCCGCCCCCGCACCGCCGGCCGTCCCGGCACCGGCATCGGCGCTCTCGGCACCCGCGGCGCCCCGCGCCGTCCGCACGTCCAGCCGCGGCGGCCGCGCCAGCCCCACCCGCCCCAGCTCGTCCCTCAGCTGCCGCTGCACCAGCGCCGGGTCCGCCGGCCCCGTCAGCGAGATCCGGACCCGCCGTCGCCCGACCCGGATCCGCAGGTGGTCGATGCCGTCCAGCCCCGCCGCCCGGTCCGCCAGCAGGTGCCCGACCCCGGCCCGGTCGACGGCCGCGGTCGTTCCCCCGTACGGCCGCAGCACCAGCCACCGCCGCAGCCCGGGCGCGACGGCCAGCCACAGCAGCCACCCGCCGAGCAGGGTGGCCGCTCCGGCACCCACCAGCACGGCCAGGTCGTCGAGGTGCCGGGTCGCCAGCTCGTCCGCGATCTGCGCCCGCCACCGCCGGGCCGGCTGCCCGACCCGCACCGCGACCACGTCGTACAGCAGCGCCCCCGCCACCACCAGCACCCCGGTCGCCACCAGCGCCGCCGCGGCCGTACGGGGCGCCCGCAGCCGCCTCACCCGCTCCCGCCGGCCCTCCGGCGCCGCCTCCCGCGCACCCTCCGCCCCGGGATCCTCCTCGCTCACCGGGTACCCCCCGTCACCAGCTTCTCGACCACGACGACCACGTCCGACACCCTGGCCCCGGTCAGCGCCGCCACCCGTTCGGCGATCCGCGCCCGCACCGCCGTGGCCAGCGCCGCGACGTCCGAGGGGAACGGCAGCTCCAGCGCCACCCGGACCGTCACCGTGCTCCCCGGTACGGCCACCGAGACGTGCGGCGGCGCGCCCTTCGCCCGCCCGGCCGGCCAGGCCTCGGCCAGCACCTCCCGGGCGGCCCGGGCCGCGATCCGGGCGTACACCCGGTCGGCGATCCGCAGCCGCCCCCGACGCCCCGGCACGGAGGCCGAACCGGAGACCGCGCCGGAGGCCCGGGCCGGAACCGAAGCGGGGCCCGCCATCAGCGGCGCCGCTCGCGGCCGCGGAGCAGGTCCCCGAGGTCGCCCAACTCGATGTCGCCCTCCAGCAGGCGTCCGATCACGAAGCCGACCAGCCCGAGCGCGGCCACCAGCAGGAAGGCCGCGAACCCGCCGAAGTACCCGGCGAAGCCGAGGGCCATGCCCACCACCAGGCCGACGATGGCCAGGTTCATCCGCTACTCCCTCGTCTCCCGCTACCCGTCGGACCCGGACCCCCGCCCCCCGAACGCGCTACTTGAGCTTCGGCCGCTGCCCGGCCGCCGCCACCGGCTCCTCTTCCTCCTCGAACTCCGGTTCGTCCGGGAGGTGGACGTCGTTGACGGCGATGTTGACCTCGACGACCTCCAGGCCGGTCATCCGCTCGACCGCGTTGATGATGTTCTCCCGCACCTGGCGGGCGAGTTCGGGGATGACCACGCCGTACTCGACCACCAGGGCGATGTCGATCGCGGTCTGCTTCTCCCCGACCTCGGCCTTGATGCCCCGTCCGACGCTGGGCTTGCCGCCGGGCACCCGGTCCCGCATCGCGCCGAAGGTCCGGGCGAGCCCGGAGCCGAGCGCGTGGATCCCGGTGACCTCGCGGGCCGCCATCCCGGCGATCTTCTCCACCACGCCGACGGCCAGGACGGTGCGGCCGCGCTCCCCCACCGGCCTGGCAGCGCCGCCGGCACCCGGCGGACCGGGGGGCGGGGTGCTGCTGCCGGTGTGCTTGTGCATGGTCGCGGGCGTCGGAGTGTCAGGCATGGGCGCGTCTCCCGTCGTGCGGCTCCAGCTATATCGCAAACCTCCCCAACTCTGGCATTCCGCCACGATCCCCGCCCGCCGAGCACCGACGGCCCGCCCCCGGGCAGCCGAAAGGGCCCGGCCCCGGGGAGTTCCCCCGGGGCCGGGCCCCGCGTCGTCGCCGTACGGTCAGTCGCCGATCCCGGCGAGCTCCCGCAGCCGGCGGGCCTGCGCCGCCCGTTCGGCCGAACGCTGCTCGTCGAAGGAGCGCCCGGAGGCCCCCTGCAGCAGGGCCTTGGTCTCGATCACCGCCCCGCGCGGAGCGGCCAGCAGGGCCGCCGCGAGGTCGCGGGCGGCGGCGTCCAGCTCCTCGCCCGGCACCGCCAGGTTGGCCAGCCCGATCGCGGCGGCCTCCTCGGCGCCCACCCAGCGGCCGGTCGCGCAGATCTCCAGCGCCCGCGCGTAGCCGACGAGGTCGGTGAGCGGCTTGGTGCCGGCCAGGTCCGGGACGAGGCCCAGCGAGGTCTCCTTCATCGCGAACTGGACGTCCTCGGCGACCACCCGCAGGTCGCAGCCGAGGGCCAGCTGGAAGCCCGCGCCGACGGCGTGGCCCTGGACCACCGCGATGGAGATCAGGTCCGGCCGGCGCCACCACGTGAAGGCCTCCTGGTACGAGGCGATGGCCTCGTCCAGCTCCTGGTCGGTGGAGGCGGCGAGCTGGAGGAAGGTGGGCTCGCCGGGGATGCCCTCGGGGGTGAACATGGCCCGGTCCAGCCCGGCGGAGAAGGAGACCCCCTCCGCGCGCAGCAGCACCACCCGGACGCTGCCGGGCAGTTCGCGGCCCGCGGCGGCGAGGGCGCGCCAGAGCGCGGGCGACTGGGCGTTGCGCCGCTTCGGCTGGCACAGGGTGACGACGGCGAGCTCGCCGTCGATCTCCAGGCGGACGCCGTCCCGCTCCCAGCTCGGGGCCTGCGGGTCGGTGGCGGGAGCGGTCATACGGGGACCTCCGGTGGCGAGGGACTTGGCTACCGGAGAGTAACAAAACTCGGCGCGCCAGGGCAGGGGCCCGGCCGGGAAAGATCGACGGGGCCGCGGTGCTCGACGGCGGGCCGAGACGAAGGGAAAACGGAGAACGGCGAGCGAAAGGAATTTCGAACGGAGCCGAAATAAGGGAACGGGAAACATCCCGGAACCGACGACCGCCGGACATGACGATCGGCGGCCGGTCCACACGATCCGAGGGCGGACACCCAGCTGGATTTCAGCTGTCGTCTCCTCGGCCGGCGCCCTGCCGCCGCGTCATCCAGCCAATAGCCGACGGACCGTCAGGAACCAGCTCCGGCGGTCGCCTTGTTCTTGCCCCGCGTGGCACCGCCGCGGCCCCGGAGGATCACTCCGGACTCGCTCAGCATCCGGTGCACGAAGCCGTACGAACGACCGGTCTCCTCCGCGAGAGCGCGAATGCTCGCCCCGGAGTCGTACTTCTTCTTGAGATCGGCCGCGAGCTTCTCACGCGCGGCACCGGTCACCCGGCTGCCCTTTTTCAGAGTCTCGGCCACCCGTGCCTCCTCGTAGCGTTGCTCGGTCAGATTCCCATGATCACCCATCCACCGCGTCCTGGCCACCCATTCGACAAGGTCCATGTCGCAAATGCGTGGTCCATCGGTGGTGATCCGAGCGCATCGGGGCGCTCACGCAGCGTGCACGCCCCCGGGCGCATACCGCCGCACGCCGAGAAAGGGCTGATCAGCAGCGTCGGCCCGACCACGATCGAGTGGCGGGCCGACGGAAAGTCCTTAAACGGAATCCGGGTCTACTTCATTCCCGGACACGCCGAAAGGACTAGATATTCTCGTCCGAAAAGCGGATCTCGCGTCTACTTCCGGTCAGGCCAGCGAGACCAGATCGGCGTAGGACGGGTTCCACAGGTCCTCCACCCCGTCGGGCAGCAGGATGATCCGCTCCGGGTCGAGCGCTTCCACCGCCCCCTCGTCGTGGGTGACCAGCACGACGGCCCCGGAGAACTCGCGCAGCGCGCCCAGGATCTCCTCGCGGCTGGCCGGGTCGAGGTTGTTGGTGGGCTCGTCCAGCAGCAGCACGTTGGCGGAGGAGACCACCAGGGTGGCCAGCGCCAGACGGGTCTTCTCACCACCGGAGAGCACCCCGGCCGGCTTGTCCACGTCGTCGCCGGAGAACAGGAAGGAGCCGAGGATCTTGCGGATCTGCACCAGGTCGGTGTCCGGCGCCGCCGAGCGCATGTTCTCCAGCACGCTGCGGTCCGGGTCCAGGGTCTCGTGCTCCTGGGCGTAGTAGCCGATCTTCAGGCCGTGGCCCGGGATCACCTCGCCGGTGTCCGGCTGCTCCACGCCCGCCAGCATCCGCAGCAGGGTGGTCTTGCCGGCGCCGTTGAAGCCCAGCACGACGACCCGGGAGCCCCGGTCGATCGCCAGGTCGACGTCGGTGAAGATCTCCAGCGAGCCGTACGACTTGGACAGGCCGCTGGCGGTCAGCGGCGTCTTGCCGCAGGGGGCCGGCTCGGGGAAGCGCAGCTTGGCGACCTTGTCGCTCTGGCGCACCTGCTCCAGCCCGGAGAGCAGCTTGTCGGCGCGGCGGGCCATGTTCTGCGCGGCCACCGTCTTGGTCGCCTTGGCGCGCATCTTGTCGGCCTGGGCGTTGAGGGTCGCGGCCTTCTTCTCGGCGTTGGCCCGCTCGCGCTTGCGGCGCTTCTCGTCGTCCTCGCGCTGCTGCTGATACTGCTTCCAGCCCATGTTGTAGACGTCGATGCAGGAGCGGTTGGCGTCCAGGTAGAAGACCTTGTTGACGACCGTCTCGACCAGGTCGACGTCGTGCGAGATGACGATGAAGCCGCCCTTGTAGGTCTTCAGGAAGTCCCGCAGCCAGACGATCGAGTCCGCGTCGAGGTGGTTGGTGGGCTCGTCGAGCAGCAGCACGTCGGAGTCCGAGAAGAGGATCCGGGCCAGCTCGACGCGGCGGCGCTGACCACCGGAGAGGGTGTGCAGCGGCTGGCCGAGGATGCGGTCCGGCAGGCCCAGCGCGGCGGCGATGGTGGCGGCCTCGGCCTCGGCGGCGTACCCGCCCTTGGTCAGGAACTCGGTCTCCAGCCGGGCGTACTTCTTCATCGCGTTGTCCCGGGTGGCGCCCTTGCCGTTGGCCATCCGGTCCTCGTTCTCGCGCATCTTCTTGAGCACGGTGTCGAGGCCGCGGGCGGACAGGATGCGGTCCTTGGCGAGGACGTCCAGGTCACCGGTGCGCGGGTCCTGCGGAAGGTAGCCGACCTCGCCCGAACGGGTGACGGTACCGGCGGCCGGCAGGCCCTCGCCGGCCAGCACCTTGGTGAGCGTGGTCTTGCCGGCGCCGTTGCGGCCGACCAGGCCGATCCGGTCGCCGGCGGCGACCTTGAAGCTCGCAGACTCGATCAGGATCCGGGCACCGGCACGCAGTTCGAGGGCGTTGGCGGAAATCATGGCTGGGGACTACTCCTGGGACGTGGGCGGGCGGCCGGGTGGGACGGACCCGGGGCCGGGTTGGCGTGAGGGGGGCTTCATCGGCGGTCGGCGCGGCCCTCGCGGCGCCGCCGCCCGCTATTGCCCGGAGAAGATAGCCATGGCGGCAAGTCTACCGGGCCCCGTACCGCCCCCGGGGAAGTACCGTCCGGGGGTATCGACCGGCCCTCCGGCGTCCGGAGCGGAGGCCGTCGTCCAGGGGCCCGCCCGGGTTACCGCGGCTGCGCGGCCGGCTGCTCCCCCGCCGGGGCTCCGGCGTCCGGAGCGGCTCCCGCACCCGGGTCGGTGCCCGCGGCCGCCGGCTCGCCCGCCGCCGGGTCCGCCGCGCAGCCGCCCTGCGGACGGACCGCCGCGAACGGCGCGACCACGCTGCCGCAGGCCGTCTCGGGCGCGGCCGCCTTGGTGTCGAAGACCCTGGGCGGGACGATCGGGCCGTCGGTGATCTCCACCCGGGTGCGGTCCAGCACCTTGACCGTGGCGGCCGGGCCGGTGCTCATCGCCCAGCCGTTGCTGTCCAGCCGGTAGCCGGTGATGCCGCCGGAGACGGCCTGCCCGCCGCTGTTGGAGCAGGTGCGCGGGATGAGCACCGCGTAGTCGGTGTGGACGGCGCGCAGCGGGTCGTAGACGCAGCCGTTGGACGGCTTGTCGTTGTAGCGCAGGTCGCCGTCGGCGTCCCGCAGGCCCATGGTCAGGTTCGGCGTCACCAGCGCCAGCCAGGGCGAGCCGTCCCGCTGGACGGTGTGCAGCGCGGCCGCGGCCCGCTGCTTCGCGAGCTGCTTGCGCTGGGCGTCGGTCCGCTTGTCGGCGCCGGGCTCGCCGTCGCCGCGCAGCCAGTCGGCCAGGCCGGGCACCGCCCGGTGCCAGCGCACCTCGTGGTCGCCGGGGCGCACCGAGGTGACCATGCCGTCGTCCCAGACCACGATCGCGTTGTCGCCGGCCATCGCCAGGTGGAGCGCCTCGGCGCCCTCGCGGCGGTAGGACCAGGCCTGCTCGCCGGTCTGTTTGTGGAAGGCCTCCAGACCCGGGCCCACCCGCAGGTCGAGGTCGGCCGAGCCGAGCGACTCGGAGTTCACCGGCGTCGCGCCCGCGTCGCCCGGTCCCGCGACCCGGTCGCCGAACGGCACCGGCTTGTTCGCGTGCGCCGCCGCCCCGGCCGCAAGGACCAGCACCACCGCCGAGGCAGGCAGGATCGAGCGGGGGGTCAGTACACGCAGCGGCTTCCAGGACACGGCCGGAGCGTACCTTTCACCGGGCACGCGAGTCAGCCCGGTTCCGTCGGCGGTACGCCCCGCCGGGCGTCCGCCCGGCGCCGCGCGCCCTCCCCGCACGTCCACCCGCCCACCTGCGCCGTCGGGCCTCCGGCGCGTTCCGCCGGGTGCGCCGGAGCGGGCCCGGCGCGCCCGGCGGGACCGTTACAGATCTGATACCTGGCCGCCGGTCGCCGCCCGTTGCGTCAGACGGCGTTCGATTGGCGCCCACTTTAGGGTGACATTCGGCTTTTTCGTCCCCCTTCGGGCCTACTGTCGGCGAGCGGGGCGTCACGGTCCGTCCACGCCGAGACCGTGCGCCCCGCTCACGCGACGTCCCGGAGGAGAGCACCCATGCGAATCGGCCGCCTGACGCTGGCCGCCGCCACCCTGCTGCTGATGGCCACGGCCAGCGTCCCGGCGGGGACGCCGTTCAGCCAGACCGAACGGCACACCCTCTCCTCGGACGCGATCGAGCCGCGCGGCGCGGCTCCCCGCCCGCCGGTCCAGCGCCCGAGCCACGAGCCGCCGTTCGGCGCCTTCGTCGGCTCCTGGGACGACTACATCCCGCAGATCCGCCGGTACGCCCAGTGGCTGGGCGACGCCAACCTGCAGGTCGGCCACACCTACCTGGCGGGCAACGGCTGGAGCGACATCGAGGGCGAGCCGATGGTGCTCGGCCTGTGGTCGCAGTGGCGGCAGGCCGATCCGTCCCGGCTGCTGGTGCTCGGCGTGCCGATGCTGGTCCCCAGCGAGGCGGAGGTGTCGGACGGTGAGGTCGCCCGACTGCTCGCCCAGGGGGCGCGCGGGGACTTCGACGGGCACTTCCTCAAGCTCGCGCGCCGACTGGTCGCGATGGGCGGCGCGGACACCGTGCTCACGCTCGGCTGGGAGATGAACGGCACCACCTACACCCACCGCTGCAAGCCCGACCCGTCCGCGTGGAAGACGTACTGGCGGCGGATCGTCGGGGTGATGCGCTCGGTGCCCGGGCAGCGCTTCCGCTTCGACTTCGCCCCCAGCCGGGGCCTGGACGCCATCCCGTGGACCAAGTGCTACCCCGGCGACGACGTCGTCGACATCATCGGCATGGACACCTACGACCAGCCGGCCGGCGGCACCTTCGACGACTACGTGCGCGAGCCGTACGGCCTCCAGGACCAGGTGGAGTTCGCCGCCAAGCGCGGCAAGCCGGTCTCGTACCCGGAGTGGGGGCTGTTCCGCAACGGCGACAACCCCGAGTACGTGCAGCGGATGGTCGAGTGGATCCGCACCCACGACACCGCCTACCAGACCGTCACCGACTACTGTCCGCACGGCTTCTTCCAGTGCGAACGCAACCCCCGCTCGGCGGCGGCGTTCAGGCAGCTGATGTCCGGGTCGAAGGGGGCGCCGGCGCCGGCGGACGCGCCGGTGGCGCCCGCCACCTCCCCGGCGGCGACGGAGCCGCCCACCCCGGCGGGCCCGGCCGACCCGCCGGAGTCGCC
>NZ_JBEXJK010000232.1:0-13508 GCF_040609095.1 Kitasatospora sp. NPDC004799 | reverse complement strand
CCGTGGGCGCTGCCGTGGCGCCCGGTCGGGCTGGTGGCGGCCGGGGCGCTGGCCCTGTCGGCCCTGTGCGCCGCCCCGGCCGCCGCCTGGCTGCTCCGCCACCGCCCGGTCACGGCCGCCGCCCGCTGACAGGGCGGGCCCGGCGCCGCCCCGCGGGCGCGAGTCTGAAGACGGACCCCAGACTCAGCCCGCCGAGGCCGGGGCGGTCGACCGGGCCGGCTCGCCGCCCGCGCCGCCGTCCGCCGCGTCCAGCGTCGCCAGCCGCCGCAGGCTCGCCCGCCGCTGGAGCGCGCCGAGGCCGACGGTCGCCGCGCCGAGCCCCAGCCAGCCGACCGGCCCGGCCGCCATCACCACCCCGGTCAGCAGCAGCGGCCCCGCCGACTTCTGCACCGACTGGGACATCCCGGCGACCCCCAGGTACGAGGCCCGGGCGCCCGGCGGGGCCAGCACGACCGCCAACTCCCACGAACTCACCGAGCGCAGCAGCTCGGCCAGGGTGACCAGGACCGCCGCGGCCAGCAGCGCGACCGAGGCCACCACCGGCCCGGCGCCGGTGGCGAGCGCGATCAGCAGGCAGCCGGCCAGCACCGTCACCCCGTACCAGCGCACCGCCGCGGCCGCCCCGAGCGCTCCGTCCGCCCAGGCCGAGACCCGCAGTTGCAGCAGCACCACGAGCACCGTGTTGAGCACCAGGAAGACCGGGACGACGGCGTGCGGCGCGCCGGTGTGGTGGACCAGCCAGAGCGGCAGGCCCACGTTGAGGATCGAGTCGTCCAGGTTCAGCGGCATGTCCAGCAGGACGAACCGCAGGTAGCCGCGGTCGCGCCAGGGGCTCGGCACCGCGGCCGGCGCCCCGGCCGGCTCGTCACCGGCCTTCGCCGCGACCAGCCCGCGCCCGGACGGCTCCCGGGTGCGCCGGACCAGCTCCGCGGCCAGCAGGTAGGACAGCGCGTTGGCCAGGATCAGCACCCGGTAGGCGGCCGTGGTCCCGACCGCCAGCCCGATCGCCGCGACGCCCGCGCCGAGCGCGTACCCGGCGTTGGCGACACTGCGGAACAGCGCCTGGTAGGTGGCCCGCCGCTCGCCCGCCACCCGGGTCGCGAACAGCATCTCCAGCGTCTTGGCGGCCCGCTCGGCCAGGCAGATCAGGGCCACCACGGGCAGCAGCGCGGTGAAGTCGTCGACCACCAGCAGCAGTCCCATCGCGCCCAGCCGCAGCAGGTGGCAGCCGATCAGCAGCCAGCGCACCGGCGCCCGTTCGGCCGCCCGCCCGGCCAGCGGGGAGCCGGCGATCCCCGCCACCGCGCCCACCCCGAGCAGCAGTCCCAGCTGCCGCGCGTCCATCCCGCACACGTAGGTGAAGTAGAGCACCGAGGCGGCGGCCCACACGCCCGTGCCGGTCCGGTCGACGCCCTGCGCCAGCAGCATGATCCGGGCGTCCCGCCCGCCCGGCGGCCGCCTCAGCTGCGCCAACAGTCCGTTCCCCCGCATGACAGGCCCCCGTGGTGTGCGTCGCGTCCGTCCCGTGGCCGGGACGAGCCGCATGACCGGCATCAATCTCGACATCAAGATACTTCATATCAAGAGAGTTGCGGAACCCCCGAAACGCCGACGGGCCCGACGAGGCCGCGGACCACCTCGACGCACGGCGGACGGTGCGCCACACTCTCCCCAGCAGCACCCGCGCTCCCAACGCACCGGCACGACGAAACGACCACCGCACTACGGAGAGCCGATCGGTGACCACTCGCCAACTGCTGGAGATCGCCTTCTCGTCCGGACGGACCGGGTCCGGCCCGGCCACCTGGGGCCAACGGGCCATCTGGGACGCCGTACGACAGCTGCCGCCGGCCGACGCGCCGCGCTACAACATCGCCACCGCGGCGCCGCTGGACCCGGGGCTGCCGCTGCCCGTCCTGCTCACCGCACTGGAGCGGCTGCTGCACCTGCACGACTCGCTGCACACCCGACTGCTTCCGGACGGGGACGGCGGCCTCCGCCAAGTCATCGACGGTGACGGCACGTTGGACGTCCACCTGCAACCCGCCGGGGAGCACCGGGAGGTGGCCGCGCTCGGCGCCCGGCTGCACGAGGAGCTGGCGGCACAGGGCTTCGACACCGCCACCCAGTGGCCGATCCGGATCGGCGCGGTGACGGCGGACGGGCTGGTCCGGCACATCAGCCTGGTGCTCTCGCACACCGCGGTGGACGGCTCCGGGATGAGCCGGCTGGTCGCCGACCTGTCCGCGCTCTGCCTCGGCCGCTCCCCCGAGGAGCTGGCCGAGCTGCGCCGACGGACCCGACAGCCGCTGGAGGAAGCCGAGTTCCAGACCTCCGAGCGCGGCCTGCGGCGCGACGCGGGGGCCCGCGGGCAGTTCCTTCGCAAGCTCCGCCAGGGCCCGGCCCGGCTCTTCCCGCCGGCCGTCGAACGGCCCGACCGGTTCCCCAACGCGGTGCTCCGCTCCCCCGCCCTGGCCCGGGCCGTCGAGCGGGTGGCGGCCCGGCACCGGGTCAGCACGGGCTCGGTGCTGCTCGCCGCGACGGCCGCGATGACCGCCCGGCTCGCCGGGTCCACCGAGGCCGTGCTGAACGTCGTGGTGAACAACCGCTTCCTGCCCGAACTGGCCGACGCGGTGAGCGTGGTCGCGGGCGACGGGCTGTTCCACCTCCCGGACGCCACGGGTGAGTTCGGCGAGGTCGTGCGCCGCACCCACGCCGCGGCGATCGGCACCTACCGCCACGCGTACTACGACAGGTCGGCCTTGGACGCCGAGATCGCCCGGCTGACCGAGGAGGGGGTCCGACTGGCCGACCGCTCCTGCGTGTTCAACGACACCCGGGAGCTGCTCCCGGCCGCCGCCGACCCGGGCGACGACCGGACCACCCTCAGCTGGCCGGTGGAGTTCGAGCCCCGCCCCGGCCTGACCTACGCCCTGGACGCCCTGCAGTCCGCCGAGGCGCTGAGCCTGGCCATGACGGCGGACCCGTCCCTGCTCCCGCGCCCCGCGATGGAGCGCTTCCTGTACGGCATCGAGGAGTTGATCCTCAGCGAGGCCGGCCCGGACGCCACGGCCCCCGCGCGCGCGACCGCCGGTCTCGCTTGAACCTGACACTGATGTCAGGTTCTACCGTACCGGCATGACCACGACCACCATCTCGCCCCTGCTCACGCCGTACCGCCTCGGCCGGCTCGACCTGCCGAACCGCGTCGTCATGGCCCCGATGACGCGGTACCGGGCCGCCGAGGACGGTACGCCGCTGCCCGTCGTCGCCGAGCACTACGCCCAGCGCGCGAGCGCCGGCCTGATCGTCACCGAGGGCATCTGGCCCAGCCGGCAGGGCCAGTCCGGCTGGCACCTGCCCGGCCTGGAGACGCCCGCGCACGTGGCCGGCTGGCGCGCGGTGACCGAGGCCGTGCACGCCGCCGGCGGGCGGATCGTCGCCCAGCTGATGCACGGCGGGCGCCAGGGCCACCCGCTCAACCGGCTGCTCGGCGACGTCCCGGCCGGCCCCTCCGCCGTCCCCGCCCCGGGCCCGGTGCACGTCAGGGGCGGCGGCAAGGCCGAGGCCGTCACCCCGCGCGCGATGACCCGCGAGGAGATCCACCGGACGATCGCCGACCACGTCGCCTCCGCCCGGCTGGCCCTCGCGGCCGGCTTCGACGCCGTCGAGCTGCACGGCGCCAACTCCTACCTGATCCACCAGTTCCTGGCCGACAACACCAACCTGCGCACCGACGAGTACGGCCCCCGCACCCTCGCCGACCGCCTGCGCTTCCCGATCGAGCTGGTCACCGCCGTCGCCGAGGCCGTCGGCCCCGACCGCCTCGGCCTGCGGCTGTCCCCCGGCAACCCGCAGTTCGGCATGTACGAGGCCGACCCGGCACCGGTCTACCGCGCGCTGCTCGCCGAACTGGACGGCCTCGGACTGGCCTACCTCCACCTCACCGACAACGACGACTACCCGGCCCTGGCCGACCTGCGCCCGCGCTGGTCCGGCCCGCTGATCGGCAACGTCGGCGAGAACCGCGCCGCCACCGACCGCGAGCGCGGCGAGGCGGTGCTCACCGCAGGCCTGGCCGACCTGGTCTCCTACGGCCGCGCCTTCATCGCCAACCCCGACCTGCCGGAACGGTTCGCCGTGGACGCCCCGCTCGCCCCCGTCGACCCGACCCACCTCTACGGCCAGGAGGCCACCGGCTACACCGACTACCCGCGCCTCCCGGCCGGCCACCCGGTCGCGCGCTGAAGCGGTCGCGGCGGAGGTGCCGAAGGCCCCCGTCCTGACCGGTTGTCAGTGCCACCCGCTATGGTCGGCCCCGAACGATCCGGCACCAACGGCACCACCGTCACCAGGGGGCACCATGACCACACCGGGCACCGGCCCGCTCACCACCGCCGACCTCGTCGAGGGCTGGCACCGGGTGGGCGTCCGGGCGGGCATGTCGCTGATCGTGCACTCCTCGCTCTCCAGCCTCGGCCGGGTCGAGGGCGGCGCGGCGGCCGTGGTGGCCAGCCTGCGCGAGGCGGTCGGGCCCGGCGGCACCGTCGCCGCGCCCACCTTCACCACCGGCACGGTCTGCGACCCGGCCCCCAGGCACAGCGGCCCGCCCGGCCCGGAGGTCGCCGAACTCCGGGCCGCCGTCCCGCTGTTCCACGCCGAGCTGCCCTCCGCCATGGGCGCGGTGGCGGAGGCGCTGCGCGCGCTGCCGGAGAGCCTGCGCAGCACCCATCCGCAGGTCTCGGTCGCCGCCGTCGGCGCCCACGCCCGGGAGGTCACCGCCCGGCGCTCGCTCGGCTTCGCCGTCGGCCGGGAGTCGCCGTTCGGCGCGCTGCACGACCTCGGCGGGTACGTGCTGCTGGTCGGCGTCGGCCACGACCGCAACTCCCTCCTGCACTATGCCGAGACCTTCGCGCCCAACCGCCGGCTCAAGCTCCGCCGCTTCCCGATGGCGATCCAGGGCGAGCGGGTCTGGATCGAGGCGCCGGACGTGGGGGACGACAACGGCACCCACTTCCCGGTCGTGGGGCGGGAGTTCGAGGAGCGGGCGGGCATCCGCGAGGTCCTGGTGGGCAACGCGCCGTGCCGCCTGCTCCCGGTCCGCGACCTCATACCCTTCGCCGTGCGCCGCCTCACCGAACTGCTGGCGGCGGACGGCCCGGGAGCGGCCTAGCCTCGGGAACGGCCTGGCCTCGGGAACGGCACGGGCCGGGCCGACGGCCCCGCGCCGTACGCGCGGAGCCGCCGGCCCGGTCCCGCCTGCCGTCAGCGCCGGGCGTCGTGCACCGAGGCGGCCTCCTGGATCTTCTTCCAGGACTTCGGCTCGGCCGGCAGCTGCCCCGCGTCCGCGCCCGGCGCCGGCGAGGCCGCGGCCGCGGCGCCCGGCGGCACCGGCCCGACGGCCGGCTTGCCCGGGGTGAACAGCCAGGTGTTCAGCAGGTCGCCGAGCTTCTTCCCGGAGACCTTCTCCGCGTACGCCTGGAACTCCGGGATGGTGGCGTTCCCGTAGCGGCGCTCGGTCGGCCAGCCCTTCAGGATCCGGAAGAACTTCTCGTCCCCGACGGCGTTGCGCAGCGCCTGGATGGCCACCGCACCGCGGTAGTACACCGCGCCGGCGAACTGGTTCTCCTCACCCGGGTCGCCCGGCTTGACGCTCCAGAACGGGTCGTCGGCCGGCCGCGAGGCGTAGATGTAGTCGGCCAGTTCCTGCGCGGTGCCCTCGTTCTCGTGCTCGGACCAGAGGAACTGGGAGTACTGGGCGAAGCCCTCGTTCAGCCAGATGTCGCTCCAGCGCGAGATCGAGACGCTGTCCCCGTACCACTGGTGGGCCAGCTCGTGCACGACCACCTGGGTGTTGGAGCCCCTGGTGAACAACCCCTGGCCGTAGCTGACCCGGGTTTGGGTCTCCAGGGCGCCGCCGGACGGGGTGTTGGCGACGTAGCCGCCCACGGAGCTGAACGGGTACTCACCGAAGTAGCCGCTCAGCCAGTCCACCAGCTCACCCGTGCGCTCGATGCTCGCCCGCGCCGCGGCGCCGTTCTCCCCGAGGTCCTTGCTGTACGCGTTGTAGACCGGCAGCCCGCTCGCCGTGGTGTCCCGGGTGACGTCGAACTTGCCGATCGCCAGGGTGGCCAGGTAGGTCGCCTGCGGCTTGTTCTCCCGCCAGCTGTACCGGGTCCAGCCCGCCTGCGAACTGGTGCCGGCCAGCACACCGTTGCTGATCACCTGGTTGCCGTCCGGCACCAGCACCGAGACGTCGAAGGTGGCCTTGTCGCTCGGGTGGTCGTTGCTCGGGTACCACCACGCGGCCGACACGGGCTCGCCGGCCACCACCGCGCCGTCCGGGGTGCGGCGCCAGGCGGAGTAGCCGCCGTACCGCGTCACGGTGGACGGCACGTCCTTGTAGCGCACCACCACGGTGGCCTGGCTGCCCTTGGCCAGCGGCCGGGCGGGGGTGATCTCCAACTCCTGGTCCCCGCTGGCGGCGAAGGTCGCGAGCCGCCCGTTGACCCGCACCTCCGAGACCTTCAGCGCGAAGTCCAGGTTGAACCGGGAGAGGTCCTGGGTGGCGGTGGCCAGAATGGTGGTGGTGCCCTCCAACTCGTCGGTGGCGGGCTGGTACTTCAGCCGGATGTCGTAGTGCGAGACCCGGTACCCCCCGTTGCCGAAGGTGGGGTAGTACGGGTCCCCGACGCCGTCCGCGCCGGGTTGGAAGCCGGCCGCCGAGGCCGGTACGGCCAGGAACAGGCTCAGGGCACTGGCGGCGGAGACGATCAGCCTCTTGCGCACGTGGTCCTCCAGGAATCACCGGATTGACGGGGTTGCACCGATCCTTGTCCCGACGACGCCTCCTCACGACCCGATCGTCAGATCTTCATGAGAAGAAACGCGCCGACATGACGGCGGACGGCCCCGCGGCAGTACCGCGGAGCCGTCCCACCGTCCGCTGCTCGGGCATCCGACCGGACGTCAGCGCTCGCCCTCGTGGACGGAGTTGGTCTCCTGGATCTTCTTCCAGGACTTCGGCTCGGCCGGCAGCCGGCCCGCGTCCGCGCCCGGCGCCAGCGAGGCCGCGACGGCGGTGCCCGGCGCCACCGGCCCGACGGCCGGCTTGCTCGCGGTGAACAGCCAGGTGTTCAGCACGTCCCCGAGCGGCTGGCCGGAGATCCGCTCCGCGTACGCCTGGAACTCCGGGATGGTGCCGTTGCCGTAGCGGCGCTCGGTCGGCCAGCCCTTCAGGATCCGGAAGAACTTCTCGTCCCCGACGGCGTTGCGCAGCGCGTGGACGGCCACCGCGCCGCGCTCGTACACGGCGCTGGAGAACTGGTTGTCCGGGCCCGGGTCGCCCGGCTTGATGGTCCAGAACGGGTCGTCGGCCGGGTGCGAGGAGTAGACGTAGTCGGCCAACTCCTGCGCGGTGCCCTCGTTCTCGTGCTCCGACCAGAGGAACTGGGCGTACCGCGCGAAGCCCTCGTTCAGCCAGATGTCGCTCCACCGGTTGAGCGAGACGCTGTCCCCGTACCACTGGTGGGCCAGCTCGTGCACGACGACCGAGGCGTTGGAGCCGCGCGCGAACTGCCGGGGGCTGTAGAAGATCCGGGTCTGGGTCTCCAGCGCGTAGCCGGTCGGCACGTTGGGGACGTAGCCGCCGATGGAGCTGAACGGGTACTCGCCGAGGTAGCCGCTCAGCCAGTCCACCAGCTCGCCGGTGCGCTCCACGCTCGACCGGGCCGCGTCGGCGTTGTCGCCCAGGTCCTTGCTGTACGCGTTGTAGATCGGCAGCCCGCTCGGCGTGGTGTCCCGGGTGACGTCGAACTTGCCGACCGCCAGGGTGGCCAGGTACGTCGCCTGCGGCTTGTTCTCCCGCCAGCTGTAGCGCGTCCAGCCGGCCTGCGAACTGGTACCGGCCAGCACACCGTTGCTGATCACCTGGTTGCCGTCCGGCACCAGCACCGAGACGTCGAAGGTGGCCTTGTCGCTCGGGTGGTCGTTGCTCGGGAACCACCACCAGGCCGATTCCGGCTCGCCCGCCGCCACCGCGCCGTCCGGGGTGCGCAGCCAGGCGGTGAACCCGTACTTCTTCACCGTGGACGGCACGCCCTTGTACCGCACCACCACGGTGGCCTGGGAGCCCTTGGCCAGCGGCCGGGCGGGGGTGATCTCCAACTCCTGCTCGCCGCTGGTGGCGAAGGTGGCGATCCGCCCGTTGACCCGCACCTCCGAGACGTTCAGCGCGAAGTCCAGGTTGAACCGGGAGAGGTCCTGGGTGGCCGTGGCGAGGATGGTGGTGGTGCCCTCCAACTCGTCGGTGGCGGGCTGGTACTTCAGCCGGATGTCGTAGTGCGAGACGTCGTAGCCGCCGTTGCCGTAGGTCGGATAGTAGGAGTCACCGACACCCGGCGCACCGGGTTGGAAGTCGGCCGCCGAGGCGGGGACGGCCAGGAACAGGCTCAGGGCACTGGCAGCAGAGACGATCAGCCTCTTGCGCACGTGGTCCTCCAGGATCACCGGAACGATTGGGTCGGATCGATCCTTGTCCCGGAAGCCCCTGCTCCACTCCCCCATTGTGAGATGTTCATGAAAAGATACGCACCGCAATGACGGCTTCGCAGCGTCGCCGCGCGCCCGTCACACCACCCCATCCGCCCCACCCGACCCACCCGTGGGCAGGCGCCCCTCACGCCCCGAGCGCCCCCTCACGCCCCGAGCGCCACCGGCGCCCGCACCAGCGAGCCGTACTCCGTCCACGAGCCGTCGTAGTTCTTCACGTGCGGGTACCCGAGCAGCTCGGTGAGCGCGAACCAGGTGTGCGCCGACCGCTCGCCGATCCGGCAGTAGGCGATCACCTCGCGCTCCGACTCCACGCCCCGGCCCCCGTACAGCGCCCGCAGCTCCTCCGCCGAACGGAACGACCCGTCGTCGTTGGCCGCCTGCGACCAGGGGATGTTGACCGCCCCCGGGATGTGCCCGGGCACCTGCGCCTGCTCCTGCGGCAGGTGCGGGGGCGCGATCAGCTCGCCCCGGAACTCGGCCGGCGAGCGGACGTCCACCAGCACCGCGTCCGCCCCGGGCTTGGCGAACACCTCCGCCTTGGCCAGCACCTCGTCCCGCAGCGCCCGCAGCTCCGGCCGCTCGGGCCCGCCGAGCCGGTAGCCGGTGTGCTGGTAGTCCATCACCTCGGGGGTGAGCTCCCGGCCCTCCAGCTCCCACTTCTTGCGCCCGCCGTCCAGCAGCCGCACCGGCCCGAAGCCGCGCAGCCGCAACAGCCAGTAGGCGTAGGCGGCGAACCAGTTGTTGTTGCCGCCGTAGAGCACCACCGTGGTGTCGTCCTCCACCCCGGCCGACCGCAGCAGGTGCTGGACGCCGTCGCGGTCGACGTAGTCCCGGCCGACCTGGCTGTGCAGGTCGGTGCTCCAGTTCCAGCCGACCGCGCCGGGGATGTGGTCCCGGTCGTAGGCCTGCGTGTCCTCGTCCACCTCGACGACCCGGATCGTGCCGTCGTCCAGGTGGTGGGCCAGCCATTCGGTGCGGACCAACGCCTCGGGGTGCGCGTAGCCGTTGCCGGTCATCCCAGGCCCTCCTTCGCTCTGCCCAGGCCGCCGCGCCCGACCACGGGCACAGCGGGCCGCACGACGACGGCAGGCGCAGGGGCACGGCGAGGCGCCGGCGACCGGGCCGGACAGTTCGAACCTACGCCGCCCGTCCGGCCCGGGCCACCCCGGCCGCGGAGGCGCCGACGGCCCCGCCCGTCAGCCCTTCCCCGCGCCGTCCAGCCGCGCCACGTAGTACAGGTTCAGCACGTCCCCCTCCACCCGCTTCGCCTCGACCGACCGGAACCCCGCCTCCGCCAGCATCCGCCGGGCGGTCTGCTCGCCCCAGACCGTGCCGAGCCCCTCCCCGCCCTCGCCGAGCGAGACCGTCATGCAGTAGAAGGTCGAGAAGGTGTAGAGCGCGGGCGCCAGCGGATGGTCGATGTTCTCCGCCAGCTCGCTGCTGGCGGCGATGTCGCCCATCAGGAAGACCCCGTCGGGCCGCAGCGCGCCCGCGACGGCGGCCAGCGTACGGGTCGGGCGGGCCAGGTCGTGGATCACGTCGAAGGCGGTGACCAGGTCGTACTCCCCGGTCAGCCCGGCCGAGTCGGCGACCTCGAAGCGGGCATTGGTCAGGCCCAGTTCGGCCGCCGCCGCGCGGGCCGCGGCGATCCCCTCGGCGGAGATGTCGATGCCGGTGAAGCGGCTGCGCGGGAACGCCCGGGCGAGCACCGTGACGGCGTGCCCCTGCCCGGTGCCGATGTCCACCGCGTCGATCCCGGCCCGCAGCCGCTCGGTCAGCCCGTCCACCACCGGCACGATCCCGTCCACCAGCGCCAGGTCGTACACCCGGGCGGTCTCCTCGGCCTGCAGCCGCTGGAAGCGCGGGTACGCCGAGTAGGGCATCCCGCCGCCGGTGCGGAAGTGCCCGATCAGCTCCTGCTCGACCTCGCCCATCATCGCGAGGAAGGGCATCATCCCGGCCAGGTTGTCCGGTCCGGCCGCCCTGGTCAGTGACGCCGCGTGCTCGGGCGGCAGCAGGTAGCGGCGCGCGTCGGGGTCGTACTCCACGAAGCCGGCCACGACCATGCAGCCCAGCCACTCGCGCACGTACCGCTCGTCGAGCCCGGCGGCCCGCGCGATCTCCTCGCCGGTCGACGGGGGGAGCCCGGCCATCACGTCGAACAGCCCGGTCTGGTGGCCGATGCTGGTCATCAGCCCCAGACAGGCGTCGTTGAGGACCTGCAGCACGCGCCCGCCGAAGGCCTCCTGCTCCACCGCGTCCAGTTCCCGTACGGACATGACTTCCTCCTCCGCGGCCGGGACGGCGCCCCCTCCCCAGTCACGCTACGCCACTCACCCGAACGGCCCCACAGGAAGTGCGGCAGGGCCGTTCTGCTGGACGGGTCCGCGGTGACCGTGCGCTCAGGAGAAGACCACGGAGCGCAGCTTCAGCCGGTCGCCGAGCTTCCTGCCCGGGTTCATGACGTAGTAGGTGTCACCCTCGCAGCCGAAGTCCAGGTACACCGTGGCCGTGGACCGGGTGAGGTTCTCCGGCGCGTAGGCCGGCTGCTCCTGGGTCGCCTCCGGGATGTCGAGGCACTCGCCGCTCGGCGGGTTGAACAGCCCGCTCGTGTACCCGGGGGCGACCTTGTAGCGGAATTCGCCCTGGGCGGCGTTGGCGGAGACCGGAACGGCGACGACGAGGGCGATGGCGCTGGCGGCGGCGAGCACGGCGTTGCGGAGGCGCATGGGTGAGGGCCTTTCAGGTGGTACGCAGCGGTACCCGGTGAATTGATGCGAGATCACCCTAGAGGCCCAAAAACCGCAGAAACGGTTCTTCCAATCCACCCTTTTGGGTGGTTTAAAGGTTGAAGCCGATACCCGCCGCCACTCGAAAAACTGACTCAGTTCGGCGGAGCCGTGAAGTAGTACCCCGAGTCGACCAGCACCGGCAGGTACGCCTTCAGCGCCGCCACCGTCTGCGACCGGTCCCCGCCGCCGTCGTGGTTGAGCACGATCGACCCGGGCCGGACGCCCTTGAGGATCCGGTCGATGATCGCCGACGTCCCGGGCCGGGCCCAGTCCCGCGGATCCACCGACCAGGCCATGTTCCGCATCCCGAGGTCGGCGGCCACCCTGAGCGAGTCCGCCGACCAGTCCCCGCCGGGCGCGCGGAACCAGGTCGGCTGCCGGCCGGTGGCCCGGTGCAGCAGGTCGGAGGTGCGCTCCAGCTCGTCCCGCACCTTGGCCTCGGACAGGTGCCGCAGGTCCGGGTGGGTCCAGGTGTGGTTGGCGATGTGGTGGCCGCGGTCCGCGATCTCCCGCACCAGGGCGGGGTGCTCGGCCGCGTTCTCGCCGATCAGGAAGAACGTCGCCCTGATCCCGTACTGCTCGAACAGCGCCAGCACGGTCGGCGTGTGCCGGGGGTCCGGCCCGTCGTCGATGGTGAGCGCCACCACCTTCCGCTCCGGGTCCAGGTCGTACACCGGCTTGGTCTCCGCCTCGGTGAGCACCCGCCGCACGGGCACCGCACTCGGCGCGGCGACCGAGGGAGCGGCGGACGCCGGCACCGCACTCGGCACCCCCTCCGGAGCCGGGGCCGACGCCGGGGCCGACGCCGCGGCCGGTGCCGCTCCCGGCCCCTCCGGCGCCCCTCCACCCCCCGCCGGAGCGGACGGAGCCGCGGCACCACCCTCCCCACCACTCAGGGTGCTCCGACATCCGGTGGCCACGCCCAGCAGGGACATACCGGCCGCAACCAGCAACAATCTGCGCGAAGTAATCTGACGATCTGACAGCATTGTCGATGCATCCCCCGGCCGTCACCCCCGCTCCCGGCCGCAACTCCGACGGCCCCGATCACCACTCCGACGGCCCAAGAGCACGCCCTCCCGACGCTTTTCACGGATCTTCCCCGACCGGACGCTCCACCTCCCCTCCGGACCGCTACGCTGTGCCTTCCCCAGTGTGATGATCTGCCATCAGAGGACGTGGCCATGACGACAAGTCAGGACTTCCCCCACCAGGGCCCGCAGGACGACGCCGCCGAGCTCAGCCAGTGGGAACGTTTCGGCGTCGACACCACCGCCCCGCACTCTGCGCGCGTGTACGACTACTGGCTCGGCGGGAAGACCAACTTCCCCCCGGACCGCGCCATGGGGCAGGCCATCGAGCAGGCCGTGCCGAGCGTCAAGGCGATGGCCAAGGCCAACCGGGCCTTCCAGGGCCGGGCCGTGCGCTACCTGGCCCGGGACCTCGGCATCCGCCAGTTCCTCGACCTCGGCACCGGCATCCCGACCTCGCCGAACACCCACGAGATCGCCGAGGCGGTCAGCCCCGGGACCCGGGTGGTCTACGTCGACAACGACCCGATCGTGCTGGCCCACGCCCGCGCCCTGATGGTCTCCAGCCCGGCCAGCCGCACCACCTACATCCACGCCGACCTGCGCAAGCCCGAGGAGCTGTTCGCCGACCCGGCGCTCACCGCCACCCTCGACCTCACCCAGCCGGTCGGCCTGCTGATGATCGCCGTCCTGATGCTGATCGCCGACGAGGACGACCCGTGGGGCCGGGTCGCCGCCCTGCGCGACGCCCTCCCGGCCGGCAGCTGCATCGCGCTGACCACCCCCACCCCGGACTTCGACCCGGAGGCCGTCGGCAAGGTCGCCGAGGCCGCCCGGGCCGGCGGGATGACCCTGGTCCCCCGCGGCTACGACGACGTGGTCCGCTTCTTCGACGGCTGGGACCTGGTCGAGCCGGGCGTCGCCCCGGTCCTGGCCTGGCGCCCGGACGGCGAGCCCCCGGCCGACCCGAAGGCCGCGTACTACTGGGGCGGCGTCGCGATCAAGCGCTGACCCCACCGGGTGGGGGGGGCCCCCGCCGGCCCCCCCCCCCCCCCCCGCCGCCCCCCCCCCCCCCCCGGCCCCCCCCCCCCCCCCCCCCCCGCCCCGGGGGGGGCGGGCAAGAACGCGGAGG
>NZ_JBEXJK010000231.1:0-13514 GCF_040609095.1 Kitasatospora sp. NPDC004799 | reverse complement strand
GGGACGACCCGGCGGCCGTCGGGCTGCTCACCCCTGCGGCCCCGGCCGACGCGCCGCTCACCGGCCGACAGATCGCCTCCGCCCGTGGCGTCGCAGGCCCGCCATCACAAGGCGCAACTCGAACGACAGTTTGACCCGACGTGGATGAGCTGGTCTTCTGGTGCACCGTCACCTCTCCCACCGCCTCGAAGGAGTGCCACGTGCGCACCCACCGCCGCACAGCGTCGGCCGCTGTCCTGCTCACTGCCCTGGCCGTCACCGGCTGCGGCGGCAAGGACGCTGCTTCCGGCGGTGCCGCACCATCGGCCGCGGAACGCGGAACCAGCCCGCTGGCGAACCCCGACGGCACCAAGCCCGGTCTGGCGTCGCTCGCCTCGGACACCGACCGCAAGGCCGGGCTCGATCTGATATCCCGGGTCAAGACCGCCGAGCCCGGCCCGCAGACCGGCTACGACCGCGACAAGTTCGGCCCGTCCTGGACCGACGACGTGGACGGCATCCCGCTCGGCCACAACAACTGCGACACCCGCAACGACCTGCTCGCCCGCGACGGGAAGTCGGTCGAGCGCAAGGACGGCTCCGACTGCACCGTCACCGCCATGACCATCTGGGACCCCTACACGGGCAAGACCGTGCAGTGGACCAAGCAGAAGGCCTCCGCGATACAGATCGACCACGTGATGCCGCTGTCCTACGACTGGAAGCAGGGCGCGGCGGCCTGGGACAAGGCCAGGCGCGTGCAGATCGCCAACGACCCGCTCAACCTCCTGCCCGTCGACGGCTCCCAGAACTCCTCCAAGGGCGACAAGGGCCCCGCCGAGTGGCTGCCCGCCAGCCCCGAGATCCGCTGCGCCTACGCGGTGCGCTTCGCCCAGGTCGCCCTCAAGTACGACCTGCCGGTCACGCCGGCCGACAGGACGGCCATGCGGCAGCAGTGCGGCGGCTGACCTCACGGACGGAGCCCGCCTGCGGCCGCACCCGCCACGGCGATCGTCGGCCGTGGAAGTCGTGCCGGATTCCCGGACGGTCCGGGAACCGACGCAACTTCTACGGCGTTGTAGAAGAAGCACGAACCGTCAAGAACGCATGGAGGAAGGCAATGGGCGTGGGCCTCACCAAGGGGGGCAATGTCTCCCTGGCCAAGGAGGCACCGGGGATGAGCACCGTCCTGGTCGGAATCGGGTGGACCGCCGCCCCCGATGTCGACCTCGACGCCAGCGCACTGCTGTGCGACGCGTCGGGGAGGGTCGTCTCCGACGAGCACTTCGTCTTCTTCAACAACCTGCGCAGCCCCGACGGTTCGGTGCGTCACCTCGGCAGCGCGTCAGCCGGCGGTGCAGGCGGGGACCGGGAGCAGATCGAGGCCGATCTGCCCCGCGTCCCGGCCGGCGTGGAGCGGATCGTGTTCGCCGTCGCCATCTACGACGCCGCCGGGCGCAACCAGTCCTTCCGGCAGGTCCGCGCGGCCCATGTCCGTCTGACCGACCAGGCCACCGGCGCCGAGATCGCCCGGTACGACCTGACGGGCGGCACGGACGAGACCGCGATGGTCTTCGGCGAGCTCTACCGGCACGGCGGCGACTGGAAGTTCCGCGCCGTGGGCCAGGGCTACGCGTCCGGACTGGCGGGCATCGCCGCCGACTTCGGCGTGGAGGTGCTGCAACCGTCCGCTCCCCCCGCCCCGCCGCCCGCGCCCGTTCCGCTGCCGCCGCTGCCCACCCCCACCCCAGCCCCTGCGCCCGTCGCAGCCACCAGCCTCAGTCAGACAACCTCCGGGAGTTCCGCCATGACCTGCTTCTTCGACCCCTCGCACGGCATCGGCGCCACCGCCGTCCTGTGGTCCCCGCAGTGGGGCGTGCCCCGTCAGGTCCAGACGTGCGGCGCCTGCGCCCAGCGGGTCCAGACCACCCCGCCGCCGTTCTACACCCCGCAGCAGGCCGCCGGTTACCCGCAGCCCGTGCAGCAGGGCTACCCCCAGCAGGGCTACGCCCAGGTCCCCGGCCAGGGCCAGCCCGACGGGGGCGGCCGCCGCTTCGGCACCGGCGCGCTGATCGGCGCGGGCGCTGCCGGCCTGGTCGGCGGCGCACTCCTCAACGAGGCGTTCAGCGACGACGAGCCCGACGTGATCGTCAACAACTACTACGAGGACTGACAGCCGCCCCCCCGGGGGGGAGGGGACGCCTCATCCGGGACACCCCCTCCCCGAAGTACGGTGGCCTCCAGCCTGAGGACGGCCCCGATCGGGTGTCCACGTACGACCTTTGCGCCACAGCGGGTGAGGGGACCGCTGACGGGTGCTGCTGGGACGGCGCGCAGGGGCTGTGCCACACCTGTGCTCCCGACACCGCCGCCAAGGCGGTGGCGGCCCAGCGCCGCGGACTCAACGACCAGGTGTCCCAGCAGGCGTACGCCCACGGCCAGCAGACCGGCCAGGGCTACGACGTGACCACCACGCGCCAACTGGTGTGCCCGCAGTGCCGGACGGAAACCCACGGGACGCCGTCCTGCCCCGGCTGCGGGTTCCGGCTGGCGCAGCCGAGCCAGTGCACGTCGTGCCACGCGGCGGTGCCGGACGGCGCGGCCTTCTGCCCCGGCTGCGGCACCCGTCGCTGACCACCGGCGAGACGTATCGGCCCGTGACACGCCTCACCGAGCCGGAGCGAGACCGTCCGACCACACGAGATGGGTGAACCATGGGAATCGTCAGCTGGATCGTCCTGGGCCTGATCGCCGGAGCGATCGCCAAGGTCCTGTTGCCGGGACGCGACCCGGGCGGGCTGATCGTCACGACCCTGATCGGCATCGCCGGCTCCTTCGTCGGCGGGTGGCTGTCGTCCACCTTCCTGCACCGCCCGGTACAGAAGCAGTTCTTCGACCTCGCCACCTGGGGCTCGGCGATCGCCGGCGCCTTCGTGCTGCTGGTGCTCTACCGCATATTCTTCGGCAACTCCCGCGACTGACCGCGCCCAGAAGCACCTGCGGCCCGGAATCCGTCCGATCGGCCCCGTCAGCCGTACTTGACCGCCTCCGCCTCCTCGACCCCGTGGTCGTGGAGGCGGTCGAGGTAGGTCCGCACCCGCGTGCCCGGGCGCACACGCCCCTGGACGCCTTTCCCGCAAGCCGGGGGCTTACGCGACCTTGATTTGCCATACCTTTACACTCCTGTAGAACCGATCAGCCCCTACCGTCAGAAGGAGTCGCGGACCCCGCGATGGACGAGCCTCCCAGTCACCACCACCGTGCCCTTGCCCCCTGCCCGTCGAATGCGCCGTCCGGAACGGGGGTGGCACGGTGACCGAAGTGCTCCTTCTGATCCTGGCGCTGGCCCTCACAGCGGCCTGCGCGGTGTTCGTCGCCGCCGAGTTCTCGCTGACCACCGTCGAGCGCAGTGCGCTGGAGAAGTCCGTCGAGGCCGGTGAGCGGGGCTCCGCGACCGCGCTCAAGGCGGTCAAGCGCCTGACCTTCCAACTCTCCGGCGCACAGTTGGGCATCACGCTCACCAGCCTGATCATCGGCATGATCGCCCAGCCGTCGGTGGCCGCCCTGCTGAACGGGCCGCTGGAGGCCGTCGGTCTGCCGTCCGGTGTCGCCGAGACGGGTGCGCTCGTCCTCGGCGTGCTGCTGTCGACGGTCGTGCTGATGGTCGCCGGCGAACTCGTCCCCAAGAACTGGGCGATCTCCCGGCCACTGGCCGTGGCCAAGGCGGTGGCCACGCCGCAGTACTACTTCTCCGCGGCCTTCGGGCCGTTCATCGGGCACCTCAACAACACCGCCAACCGCGTCGTGCGCAGGTTCGGCCTGGAGCCCGCCGAACACCTCGCCTCGGCCCGCACTCCACAGGAACTCGTCGCGCTCGCCCGGCACTCCGCCCGTGAGGGCGCGATAGATCCCGACACGGCCGAGTTGTTCATCCGCTCGCTCAACCTGCGCGAGCTGACCGCCGAGAACGTGATGAAGCCCCGCGTCGACGTCCAGGCACTGGAGGAGCACGCCAGTGCCGCCGACGTCGCCAACCTCACCCGGGCCACCGGCCTGTCCCGCTTCCCCGTCTACCGGGACAGCCTCGACCACGTCGTCGGCACCGTCCACATCAAGGACGCCCTCGCCGTGCCCGTCGACCAGCGCCCGACACGCCCCGTGTCCGCGCTGATGACCGCACCCATGCTCGTCCCCGAGACACTCACGGCCGACCGCCTGCTCGACCGGATGCGCGGTGAGGAGACCCTGGCCGTCGTCATCGACGAGTACGGGGGCACCGCCGGCATCGTCACCCTGGAGGACATCGTCGAGGAGGTCGTCGGTGACGTCCGTGACGAGCACGACCCCACCGAGGCCCCCGACCTGATCGACCTCGGCACCGCCGACGACGGCCGCCGCCTGTGGGACGCCGACGGCATCACCCGCACCGACGAACTGGAAGCGCTCGGCCTGCCGGTGCCCGACGGCCCGTACGAGACCCTGGCCGGCCTGATCGCCGACCACCTGGGCCGCATCCCCTCCCCCGGAGACACCGCCGAGCTCAGCGGCTGGACCCTGGAGGTCCGCTCGGTCGCCCACCATGTCGCCGAACGCATCGGCATCACCGCACCCGCGCCTTCGGCCGCAACCCCGGAAGCCGGCGACGACGAGGACCGGGAGGAGAACCGATGACCGCCCTCCAACTCGCCATCGGCCTGCTCACCATCGTCGCCAACGCCTTCTTCGTCGGCGGCGAGTTCGCCCTGATCTCCGTGCGTCGCAGCCAGATCGAACCGCGCGCCGAGGCCGGCGACCGCCGCGCCAAGACCGTCATCTGGGGCCTGGAGCACGTCTCCGCCATGCTGGCCACCGCCCAACTCGGCATCACCGTCTCCTCCCTGGTCCTGGGCATGGTCGCCGAACCGGCCATCGCCCACCTCCTGGAGCCCCCGTTCCACGCCGTCGGCGTACCCGAGGGCCTGATCCACCCGATCGCCTTCGTCATCGCCCTGGCCGTCGCCACCTACCTGCACATGCTGCTCGGCGAGATGATCCCCAAGAACATCGCCCTCGCCGCGCCCGAGAGGGCCGCCTACCTGCTGGTGCCGCCGCTCGTGGCCACCTGCCGGGCCGTGCGTCCGATCGCCTTCTCCATCAACGCCTTCGCCAACCGGATCCTGCGGCTGCTCAAGGTCGAGCCCAAGGACGAGGTCGCCTCCGTCTTCACCGAGGAGGAACTCGCCCGCATGGTCAAGGACTCCTCCGACGCCGCACTGCTCAGCGACACCGACACCGCACTGCTGCACGACGCCCTCGAACTGGGCTCCCGCCCGGTCTCCGAGGTCGTCACCCCGCGCGGCGAGATCGTCTTCGCCGAACCGGGCACCACACCCGAGCAGTTGGAGCGGCTCGCCGCGCGCACCGGCTACTCCCGCTTCCCCGTGCTCGGCGCCGACAAGACGGTCACCGGCTACCTGCACATCAAGGACGCCGGATCAGTCGAACCAGGGGAATATCGGAGGCTTAGTGGTCCCCTTTGGGGGGTGTGGTGGTGGGGTCGCCCCCTTTGGGCGGCTCGGCCGCCTTCACGTACAGCTGGATCTGGGTGTTCGGGTCGACCGGGGTGCCGGCCGGCGGGTTGCTCTGCTGCACGGTCGCGTTCGGGTCCGGCTGACCGTTGACCACCTGGTACGTCAGGCCGAGCGCCTTCAGCTTGTCGGCGGCCTCGCTGAGCTTGACGTTCGCCAGCGGCGGGACCTGGGGCTTGTCCTGCGCCTTGTAGATGGTCAGCGTGATCTTGGAGTTGGCCGGGGCCTTGGTGCCGGCCTGGACCGACTGCTGGGCGACGGTGTTGACCTTGCTCGGGTCGGGGGCCGGGACGGTCTTCGAGGCGTCCACCTGGAACCCGCTGGCCTGGAGGGTCGCCTGCGCGTCCTCCTTCTGCGAGCCGACCACGTTCGGGACCTGGACCTTGGTCTTGCCCTGCGACACGGTCAGCTTGACCGGGGTGCTCGGGTCGACCGGCGTGTTGGGCGCCGGGTCCTGGGCGGTGACGGTGTCCTGCGCGGCGTTGTCGTCGTCCTTGTACTCGGTGGTGACGTTGGCGAAGCCCGCGTCGGTGAGCAGCTTGGTGGCCTGGTCCTTGGGCTTGCCGACCACGCCGGGGACCGGCGCCTTGGCCGGGCCCGAGGAGACCTGCACCGTGAGGGTGGCGGTCTCGGCGACCTGGGTGCCGGACGGCGGGTTCTGGGTGCAGACCTGGTCCTTCTTGATGTTGGCGTCCGGGCAGGCGATCTTCTCGCCCTCGGTCACCACGAGCTTGGCACCGGCCGCGGCGGCGGCCGTCTTGGCCTCGGCCAGGGTCTTGCCGACCAGGTTCGGGGCGGTGACCTTCGCGGTTTCCTTGTCGCCCTTGCCGCTGAACATCGCCTGGGCGACGAAGAAGGTGCCGACCAGGACCAGCACGGCGGCCACCGCCAGCACGATCCAGGAGGTGTTGCTCTTCTTCGGCGGCTCCTCGCCCCGCCGGCCGCCGCGGCCGTAGCCGTCGTCGTAGCCGTCGTTGCCGCCGCCCGCGGCGCCGCCGTAGGTCTGGCCGTAGCCGTCGTCCTGGTAGCCGCCCTGCTGCCCGTAGCCGGGCTGCCCGCCGGCCTGCGGCAGGACGGTGGTCGGGCCGCCGCCGGGCTGCTGCGGCAGCACGTTGGTCTGGCCGTACGGGTCGTGCTGCTGCGGGTAGCCGTTCTGGTCGTAGCCGTACCCGGCCGCGCCCATGCCGTACGCGGCCTGCTGGGCGGCGGCCACCGGCAGGCCGTCGAGGAAGCGCTCGATGTCGTCGCGCATCTCGTCGGCGCTCTGGTAGCGGTAGTCGCGGTCCTTGGCGAGCGCCTTCAGCACGATGGCGTCGATCTCGGGGCGCACCTCGGGGTCGAAGACCGACGGCGGCTGCGGCTCCTCCCGGACGTGCTGGTAGGCCACCGCGACCGGCGAGTCGCCGACGAACGGCGGGCGGACGGTCAGCAGCTCGTAGAGCAGGCAGCCGGTGGAGTAGAGGTCGGAGCGGGCGTCGACCTGCTCGCCCTTGGCCTGCTCGGGGGAGAGGTACTGGGCGGTGCCGATGACGGCCGAGGTCTGGGTCATGGTCATCCCGGCGTCGCCCATCGCCCGGGCGATGCCGAAGTCCATGACCTTGACGTTGCCCTGCCGGGTCAGCATCACGTTGGCCGGCTTGATGTCGCGGTGCACGATGCCGGCCCGGTGCGAGTACTCCAGGGCCTGGAGGATGCCGATGGTCATCTCCAGCGCGCGCTCGGGCAGCAGCCGGCGGCCGGAGTGCAGCAGCTCGCGCAGCGTGGACCCCTCGACGTACTCCATCACGATGTACGGGATGGAGATGCCGTCGATGTAGTCCTCGCCGGTGTCGTACACGGCGACGATCGCGGGGTGGTTCAGGGACGCCGCCGACTGTGCCTCGCGGCGGAAGCGGGCCTGGAACGACGGATCCCGGGCCATGTCGGCCCGGAGCGTCTTCACTGCGACGGAGCGGCCGAGCCGGGTGTCATGGGCGAGGTACACCTCGGCCATGCCGCCGCGTCCGAGGACGCCGCCGAGCTCGTACCTGCCGCCGAGGCGACGAGGCTCTTCCATAGTTCCGACCTCTCCCTCACCCGCCGGTGAGGTTGTGACGTAGGTGTCCCCGCACGCTCTGGGTGACGCCGCGCCGTCCGCGGCCGGTTCTCCGGCCGGGCCGTGCGGTGCCCCGCGGGCGGCAACGGGCACACCCGCTGCTGGCGGATACGCTACCGGTCGTACCGCACCGGGCCGGAGTCAGCCGTCGGCCGATATCAGACCGGTATCCGGACGGGGCTGCCGATCGTGACGTTCCCCTCACCCCGGAACGCGCTCCTACTTGCCGAGTGCGGCCTGCATCACCGCCTTGGCGATCGGGGCCGCGAGCCGGCCGCCGCTGATGCCGTCGCGGTTCTGCGAACCGTCCTCGACCACCACGGCGACCGCGACCGACTGGCCGTCCGCGGTCTTGGCCCAGGAGGTGAACCAGGCGAACGGCAGCCCGGCGTTGTCCTCGCCGTGCTGCGCGGTTCCGGTCTTGCCGCCGACCTGGAGGCCGGGGATCTGGGCGTTCTTGCCGGTGCCGTTCTCGACCACCGAGACCATCAGGTCCTGCATCTTCTGCGCGGTGGCCGGGCTCATCGGCTGGGAGAACTGCTTCTCGGTGTGCTTGGAGATGGTGGTCAGCGAGGCCGAGCGCTCCTGGTCCACCAGGTACGGCTGCATCAGGCTGCCGTTGTTGGCGATCGCGGCGGAGACCATGGCCATCTGGAGCGGGGTGGCGCGGGTGTCGTGCTGGCCGATCGAGTCCTGGGCGGTGCCGTCCAGGCTCGGGCTGTCCGGGAAGACGCTCTTCTCGGAGCGGACCGGCGTGTCGACCGTGCTGTTGAAGCCGAACTTCTCGGCCTGCGCCCGCATCCGCTCCTTGCCGAGGTCCGCGCCCATCTTGGCGAAGACCGTGTTGCAGGACTGGTCCATCCCGGACTTGACGGTGGCGTTCTCGCAGCGCTCGTTGGGGCTCTCGTTCTTCAGCTGGGTGGTGGTGTACGGCAGGACGTACGGCTCCGGCGTCGTCGTGGCGTCGTCGATGCCCTGGTAGAGGCCGTTCTCGAAGGCCGCGGTCGCGGTGACCAGCTTGAAGGTCGAGCCGGGCGGATAGGTCTCCTTCAGCGCCCGGTTGAGCATCGGCTTGTTCGGGTCCGCGTTGAGGTCCGTCCAGGCCTTCTTGTCGGCCTCGTCGCCGCCGGCGAAGGTGCCGGGGTCGTAGGACGGGGTGGAGACCAGGCCCAGGATCGCGCCGGTCTTCGGGTCGAGGGCGACCACCGCGCCCTTCTTGTTGCCCATCGCGTCGAAGGCCGCCTTCTGGACCTTGGCGTTGATGGTGGTGACGACGTCGCCGCCGCGCTTCTGCTCGCCGGTCAGCATGTCCAGGGTGTTGCGGAAGAACAGCCGGTCGTCCGTCCCGGAGAGGATGCCGTCCTCTAGGTTCTCCAGCTGGTTGGAGCCGTAGGCCTGGGAGGAGTAGCCGGTCACCGGGGCGTACATCGGGCCGTCGACCCAGGAGCGCTTGTACTTGTAGCGCAGGCCGTCGACGAAGTCCGACTTGGTCACCGGCTGGCCGCTGACGATGATGTTGCCGCGCGGGTGGGCGTACCGGTCGTACACCTGGCGCTTGTTGTTCTTGTTGGTGGCCCAGGACTCGGCCTGGACGCCCTGCACCCAGTTGGTGCGCACCATCAGGGCCAGGATCAGCACGAGGCAGAAGATCGAGACCCGGCGGATCGGCTTGTTCATCGGGCGGGTCCTCCCTGGCCCTCGGTGGCCGGGGCCGGTTCGGCCCCCGGTCGGCGGGCGCTGTCGCTGATCTTCAGCAGGATCGCGACCAGCGCCCAGTTGGCGACCACGGACGAACCGCCCTGGGCGAGGAACGGCATGGTCATACCGGTGAGCGGGATCAGCCCGGTGACACCGCCGGCCACCACGAAGACCTGGATCGCCATCGCCGAGGAGAGGCCGACGGCGAACAGCTTGCCGAACGGGTCGCGGGCGGCGAGCGCGGTGCGCAGGCCGCGCTGGACCAGCAGTGCGTACAGCAGGAAGATCGCCATCAGGCCGGTCAGCCCGAGCTCCTCGCCGAAGGAGCCCAGGATGAAGTCGCTCTTGGCGGCGAAGGCGATCAGCCAGGACCGGCCCTGGCCGAGGCCGGAGCCGGTGACCCCGCCGGAGCCGAGCGCCATCAGCGACTGGCCGATCTGCTCGGTGGCGCCCTTCGGCGGGTTCGCGCTGAAGGCGGCCATCGGGTCCAGCCAGGCGTTGATGCGGACCTTCACGTGGCTGGCGGTCGAGGCGACCGCGACCGCTCCGCCGACCGACATCAGCAGGCCGAACAGGATCCAGCTGGTCCGCTCGGTGGCGACGTAGAGCATCACCACGAACAGGCCGAAGAACAGGAAGGACGTGCCGAGGTCGTTCTCGAAGATCAGGATCAGCAGGCTGAGCAGCCAGATCACGATGATCGGGCCGAGGTCGCGGCCGCGCGGCAGGTACAGGCCCATGAACCGGCGGCTGGCCAGCGCCAGGGCGTCCCGCTTGACCATCAGGTAGCCGGCGAAGAACACGGTCAGGATGATCTTGGCGAACTCGCCGGGCTGGATGGAGAAGCTGCCCAGCCGGATCCAGATCTTGGCGCCGAAGTCCTCCGCCCGGGACGGGAAGAAGGCCGGCGCGGCGAGCAGGACCAGGGCCACCACCATCGAGATGTAGGTGTAGCGCTGGAGCACCCGGTGGTCCTTCAGCAGCACCATCACGCCGATGAAGCCGGCGATCCCGAGGGCCGACCACATCAGCTGGTTCTCGGCCGCCGCGTAGTTCCCGGGGAGCAGCTTGCCCGCCTTGTCGAGCCGCCAGATCATCACCACCCCGAGCCCGTTGAGCAGGGTGGCGATCGGCAGCATCAGCGGGTCCGCGTACGGCGCGAAGCGGCGCACCAGCAGGTGCGCGACCACCGCCAGGGCGCCCATGCCGAACCCGTAGCCGAGCATGCCGGCGGGCAGCTTGCCGTCCATCGCGAGGCCGACGTTGGCGTACGCGAGGACCGGCAGCAGCACCGCGAAGACCAGCATGGCCAGCTCGGTGTTGCGCCGGTTCGGCGCCCCCTGCGGGGAGATCGTGGTGTTGTCCCGGCGGCGGGGGACGGCGCGGTCGGCCGCCGCCCGGCGCCGGCCGGACCGGGTGGACTCTTCGCTCAGGTCGTAGCTGCTCACGTGGTGACCGCTCCCTGACGGCCGGCAAGCCCGCGCGGGGCGGACCTATGTCGGATCACGGACGTCACTGCTTCGGGCAGGAGTTGGCCCGGCTGAGTTCCTCTTCGGTCAGCGGTGCCTGGTCGCCCTGCGCGCCGGCCGCCGGAGGGGTGGCGTTCGGCACCGGGGCGGGTGTCCCGGGGGCGGTCGGGGTCGGCGTCGGGGTGGCCGCGGGCGCGGTGGTCGGCGCCGCCGCGGCCGGGCCGCGGTTCTTCTCGGTCGGGGTGGGCGTGCTGACCAGGTACGCGGCCGGCGCGGCCTGCGTGGCCGGCGGGGCGGCCGGGGCGGTCGCCTTCGCGGCCCGCTGGCAGAGCTGGACCCAGCCGTCGAGCTCGTTGACCGTCGACTGGGCGTCCTTCATGCTGCCGACCGAGATGGTCTTCCGCACGTGCGCCTGCTGGTCCTCGGGCAGCCACTTCAGCTGGATCTTGCTGTACGAGGAGTGCACCGAGGACAGGCTCAGACCGGCCAGGTTCTGGTTGAGGCCCTGGTAGATCGCGACGTGGTCGTCCTGGGTGCCGACGTAGTACTGGTCCTGGGTCCACTGGTAGCCGAACCAGCCGGCGCCGCCGAGCAGTCCGAGCGTGACCAGGACGGCCAGCGAGACCGTCAGGCCCTTGCGCTTGCGCTTCGCGGGGCGCTGCTCGTCGAACTCCTCGGTGCCGTACACCGAGGTCTCGCCGGAGCCGTACTCGCCCTCGTAGCCCTCGGCGGGGCCGAAGCCGCCCGGAGCGGCGCCGTAGCCCTCCTCGTAGCCCTCGGCCGGGCCGAAGGCGCCCTGCGGGCCGCGGCCGAGGCCGGCGGCGCGGCCGGCCGGGGTGTCCGCGATCGAGCGGTCGGCGGCGGCCGAGGACGGCGGGGCCTCGGCGACCGCGCCGACCACCACCGGGACGTCGTTGAACTGGCCGCTCATGGTGTCCGTGGCGCCGACGTCGATGACGTCCGCCACGATGCAGGTGATGTTGTCCGGACCGCCGCCGCGCAGCGCGAGCTGGATTAGCTCCTGCACGGTCTGCTCGGGCGAGTAGTAGCTGCCCAGGGTGTCCTGGAGGGTCTGGTGGCTGACCGGGCCGGAGAGGCCGTCGGAGCAGATCAGGTAGCGGTCGCCGGGCCGGACCTCGCGGATCGACAGGTCGGGCTCGACCTGGCCGCGGCCGTCCAGCGCCCGCATCAGCAGCGAGCGCTGCGGGTGGGTCTCGGCCTCCTCGGGCGTGATCCGGCCCTCGTCGACCAGGCGCTGCACCCAGGTGTGGTCCTGGGTGATCTGCACCAGGGAGCCGTCGCGCAGCAGGTAGGCGCGGGAGTCGCCGACGTGCACCAGGCCCATCCGCTGGCCCGTCCACAGCATGGCGGTCAGGGTGCAGCCCATGCCCTCCAGCTGCGGGTCCTCCTCGACCATCTGCCGGAGCCGGTCGTTGGCGCCCTGGACGGCGTCGCCCAGCAGGGTCAGCAGGTCGGCGCCCGGCACGTCCTCGTCCAGCCGGACGATCGAGCCGAGCACCTCGGAGGAAGCGACCTCGCCGGCCGCGGCGCCGCCCATGCCGTCGGCCACGGCCAGCAGCCGCGGCCCGGCGTAGCCGGAGTCCTCGTTCCCCTCCCGGATCAGTCCCTTGTGGGAGCCGGCGGCGAAGCGCAGCACCAGGGTCATGCGACCTGTGCCCCCCTCTGGGTCATGGACGGGATGCTGTCCCTCATGCGCTACTACTTCCGCAGTTCGATGACGGTCCTGCCGATACGGATCGGCATGCCCGGCTGGAGCGGGGTGGGCGCGGTCAGGCGCTGCCGGTCCAGATAGGTGCCGTTGGTGGAGCCTAGATCCTCGACCGTCCACTGCCCAGTCTGATCCGGATAGATCCTGGCATGCCGGGAGGACGCGTAGTCGTCGTCCAGCACGATGGTGGAGTCGTGCGCGCGGCCGAGCGTGATGGTCTGGCCCTGGAGGGCCACCGTGGTGCCGGCCAGCGAGCCCTGCACCACGACGAGCTGGGTCGGACCGCCGCGACGGCGGCCGCCGCCGCCCTGGGTCTGGCCCGCCGCGGCCGGACCGGCCTGGGTCGGCGCGGCGGCGCGGGCGGCGGTCGCGGTGGCCGCGCCGCCGGCCGCCGTGGCGCTCGCGCCGCGACGGGAGGACCGCGGGTTCACCTTGGTGCCGAACAGGTCGCTGCGGATCACCTGGACCGCGACGATGACGAACAGCCACAGCACGGCCAGGAAGCCCAGCCGCATGACCGTGAGGGTCAGTTCTGACATGACCGTCCCGCCAGTCGGTGAGCGAGGCGCGCGAACAATTCGGACACTACCCTTCGACCTGCCGGTAGACGATGGTGGTGGAGCCCACGACGATTCGGGAGCCGTCGCGGAGCGTAGCGCGCTGGGTGTGCTGTCCGTCCACCACGATGCCGTTGGTGGACCCCAGGTCGAGCACCATCGAAGGGGTGCCGGGCCGGATCTCGGCGTGCTTGCGGGAGACCCCGGGGTCGTCGATCCGCACGTCCGCCTCGGTCGACCGGCCGAGCACGCAGGCCGAGCCGGTGATCTGGTGCCGGGCGCCGTTCACCTCGACCCAGCGGCGCGTCCCGGCGCCGCCGTGGCCCGCGCCGGGGAAGGCGCGGACGTTTCCGCCGGCGGGCGCGGGCGGCCCGGGGGGCATCGCGGGGTGCGCGACAGGCGGCGGGGGCGAGCTGTTCT
>NZ_JBEXJK010000230.1:0-13599 GCF_040609095.1 Kitasatospora sp. NPDC004799 | reverse complement strand
GGTCGCTGCCGCTCCGGCTCCGGTCGCCGCTCCGGCCCCGGTCGCCCCGGCTGCTCCGGCCGCCCCGGTGGCCGACAACGGTGACGCCTACGTCACCCCGCTGGTGCGCAAGCTCGCCGCCGAGCACGGCGTCGCGCTGTCCTCCGTCGCCGGCACCGGCGTCGGCGGCCGCATCCGCAAGCAGGACGTCATCGCCGCCGCGGAGGCCGCCAAGGCCGCTCCGGCCCCGGTCGCCGCCGCCCCGGCCGCCGCGCCGAAGGCCGCCGCCGCGCCGTCCGCTCTGCGCGGCCAGACCGTCAAGATGACCCGCATGCGCAAGGTCATCGGCGACAACATGATGAAGGCCCTGCACGAGCAGGCCCAGCTGACCAGCGTGGTCGAGGTGGACGTCACCAAGATCATGTCGCTGCGTGCCAAGGCCAAGGAGGGCTTCCAGGCCCGCGAGGGCGTCAAGCTCTCCCCGATGCCGTTCTTCGTCAAGGCCGCCGCCCAGGCGCTGAAGGTCCACGCGGTCGTCAACGCGCGGATCAACGACGCCGAGGGCACCATCACCTACTTCGACACCGAGAACATCGGTATCGCGGTGGACTCCGAGAAGGGTCTGATGACCCCGGTCATCAAGGGTGCGGGCGACCTCAACATCGCCGGCATCTCGAAGAAGACCGCGGAGCTGGCCGGCAAGGTCCGCGACAGCAAGATCACCCCGGACGAGCTGTCCGGCGCGACCTTCACCATCAGCAACACCGGCTCGCGCGGTGCGCTGTTCGACACCGTGATCGTGCCGCCGAACCAGGCCGCGATCCTGGGCATCGGCGCCACCGTCAAGCGCCCGGTGGTCATCGAGGCCGACGGCGGCACCGCCATCGGCATCCGCGACATGGTCTACCTGTCGCTCTCCTACGACCACCGCCTGGTGGACGGCGCCGACGCCGCCCGCTACCTGGTCTCGGTCAAGGAGATCCTGGAGGCCGGCGAGTTCGAGGTCGAGCTCGGCCTCTGACCCCACCAGGTCCCCGCGGAACCCCGCGTACGGAACCCCGCGTCGTCCCCGGACGGCGCGGGGTTCCGCCGTTCCCGGCCCCGGCCGAACCGGACCCGCGTACCGGCGGCGCGCGCCGAGTCGTGGGCGCGCGCCGAGTCGCGGCATGCGCGGACGCGGCCGAACGGGGATGCTGGAGCCGTGATGGACGAGACGGACTTCTGGCAGATCATCGACGAAACCCGGGACGCCGCCGACGGCGACCCCGACGAACAGGCCGACCTCCTGGTGGAACGGCTCCTCCAGCTGACCCCGGACGACGTGATCGACTTCGCCCGGCTGTTCCAGGCGCGGTTCCACCGCGCCTACCGCCACGACCTGTGGGGCGCGGCCTACCTGCTGCTCGACGGCGCCTCCGACGACACCTTCGACTACTTCCGGTCCTGGCTGATCGGCCAGGGCCGGGAGGTCTTCGAGGGCGGGCTGGCCGAACCGGACGACCTGGCGGACCTGCTGCCCGAGTTCGACGAGGAGGAGGACGGCGAGGCCGAGGACCTCGGCTACGCCGCCGACGAGGCGTACGAGCAGCTGACCGGGCTGCCGCTGCCCGAGGTGGGCGGGCGGCAGGCCGAGCGGCCGTACGGGCCGGTGCTGGACTTCGACGACCCGGACGTCATGGCGAAGCGCTTCCCCAAGCTCTGGGAGCGGTACGGGGATTAGGGTCTGCCGCCTCGGTCGCGGCCCCGGGACCGACCGCGGTCCCGGGGCCGGTTGCGGTCCCGGGGCCGGCCCGCGTCAGGTGCTGCTGCCGGACGACCCGTCCTGCTTGATGCCCTTGAGGATCTGGTCCAGCACCGAGAAGTCCGGCGCGGCCGGGCTGTCGTCCACGCCGCCCTCCATGACCACGTAGCCGCCGCCCTTGGCCGGGAGGGCGACCAGCAGGATGTAGCCCTGGGTGCCGTCCGTGGTGCGGATGTGCCAGCGGGTGGCGTAGCCGAGCACGCCGGCCACGCTGACGAACCCGGAGCCGGCGTCGGTGTGCGAGCTGACGCCGGAGAAGATCTGCCCGGCGTAGACCGGCATCTGGGCGTCGGCGGCCGCCTTGGGCGAGGCGCCCTGGATGGTGTCCTTCTCGACCGAGAACTGGCCGCGGATGCAGGTGTTGCCGTCCGGGCAGGTGTAGCGGCCGGTGCCGAGGTAGACCGACGAGTGCGGCGGGCTGCCGGAGGCCTCCCAGCCCTCGAAGACCGGCACGGTGATCGAGTGCTGGGCGTCGGGGACGGTGCTCTTGAGCACCGGCAGGGGCTTGGGTGCCGCCGGGCTGCTGGTGGGGGCGGTCGGGCTGCCGGTGGGCGCCGTCGGGCTGGGGCGCGGCGTGGGGCTGGTGCTCTGGGTCACGGTGACCGTGGGGTCCGGGGTCGGGTCCGCCTTCGGGTCGCCGCCGCCGCTGAACGCGACCCCGGCGACGATCCCGCCCACCGCCAGGACGGCGACCGCGATGCCGACGATCAGACCGGTCCTCGGCTTGGCCGCCGGGGCCGGCGGCGGGTAGCCCGGCGCCGGGTAGCCGTAGCCCGCGGCCTGCGGCGGGTAGCCGCCCTGGGCCTGGGCCTGGGCCGGGTAGGCGTCCTGGCCTGGGTAGCCGTAGGCGGGCGGCGGGGTGCCGCCCTGGCCCGGGTAGCCGTAGGCCGGGGCGTCCGGGCCGCCGGGGTAGCCGTAGCCGGGCCGCTGGTCGGACGGCGGCCAGGTCGTCTGGGTGGGGGCGTCGGCGAGCCCGCCCGCAACGCCGCCCTGGAGCGGTCGGACCTCGCTGGACCAGGCGTTGCCGTCCCACCAGCGCTCGTGACCGGGGGTGCCGTCCGCACCCGGGACCGGGTACCACCCGGGAGGCGTCGAGTTGCTCACGGGCGTACGGTACCCGGCACGGCGGGCGTCCAGACAGGGCGGGACTGTCACGACTCTGCACCACGCGTCGGGGGCGAACCGCCGCTTCCGGCGGGTCCGTTCGGGCGGGCGGCGAGCAGGTGCGAGCGGGCCCGGAGGAGGTGCGGGCGGGCCAGGGCGGGTGCCCGGCGGGCTCAGTCGGTCAGGCGGCGGGCCATCCAGACGTCGTCCACGTACCGGCCGTCGATCAGGAACTCCTCGGCCAGCAGGCCCTCGACGACGAAGCCGCAGCCCTCGTAGAGCCGACGGGCCGGATCGTTCCAGCCGAGCACCCGCAGGCTCATCTTGCGGGCGCCCTCGGCCCGGGCCGCCGCGCAGGCCGCCTCGACCAGCCGGCGGCCGATGCCCTGGCCGCGGACGGTGCCGTCGACGGCCAGGCCCTGGATCTGCCGCACGTGCCGGTTGCTCGCCAGCGGGGTGGGCGGGACCTGACGGATGTAGCCGACGATCCGGCCGTCCAGCACGGCCAGCAGGAACTGTTCGGGGGCGTGCCGCTCGTCGAACATCGGTGCCTCGACGGACGGTTGCGGGGAGACGTCGGACAGGATGGACCAGGCGGCGTGGTTGAGGACGGCGAGTTCGCGCTCGTCCTCGCTCCGCGCCGTACGGATGATCAGATCGTCGTCAGGCATGCGCGTCATGCTAACGACACGCATGCGAACGTGACGGGCGCTCGGGAACACCGCGGGAGCCCGCGCGAGCGCGCGGGAGCTGCGAGGATGGGCGCATGCGCATCGCTGTCACGGGTTCCACGGGTTTGATCGGTTCGGCGCTCGTCCGCTCCCTGCTGGCGGACGGCCACGAGGTGGTCCGGCTGGTCCGGCACCGCTCGAAGACCGGCCCACGGCCGGACGGCAGCACCGCGATCGGCTGGAACCCGCTGCTCGGCGAGGTCGAGCGGGACGGGCTGGTGGGGGTCCAGGCCGTGGTGCACCTGGCCGGCGCCGGGGTCGGCGACCGCCGCTGGACGGACTCCTACAAGCGGGAGATCCGGGAGAGCCGGGTGTACGGCACCGAGACGCTGGCCGTCGCGCTGGCCGAGCTCAAGGAGCCGCCGCAGGTCCTGGTGAGCGCCTCCGCGGTCGGCTGGTACGGGCAGACCGGTGACCGGGTGGTCGACGAGGACTCCCCCGCGGGCGACGACTTCCTGGCCGAGGTCTGCCGGGAGTGGGAGGACGCCGCCCGGCCGGCCGAGCGGGCCGGGATCCGGGTCGTCCACCCCCGCACCGGGATGGTGCTGTCCTCGTCCGGCGGGGCGGGCGGGCGGCTGTTCCCGCTGTTCAAGCTGGGCCTCGGCGGGCGGCTCGGCAGCGGGCGGCAGTACTGGAGCTTCATCTCGCTGCACGACGAGGTGGCCGCGCTGCGGTTCCTGATCGACCACGACGGCCTCTCCGGCGCCTTCAACCTCACCGCGCCGAACCCGGCGACCAACGCCGAGCTGACCGCCGCGCTCGGCCGGGCGCTGGGGCGGCCGACGCCGTTCCCGGTGCCGGAGGCGGTGCTCAAGGTGGTGCTGGGCGAGCTGGCGGTCGAGGTGCTCGGCAGCCACCGGGTGGTGCCGCGGCGGCTGCTGGACGCGGGCTTCCGCTTCACCCACCCGGACGTGTACTCGGCGGTGCTCGCGGCGATGTGACGGGCGGGCCGGGGCGGGGCTGGCGGGCCGGGGCGGGGCCGGCGAGTCGGGGCGGGCGCGCGGGGTCGGTCGGGCGCGCGGGACGGGTCTGGCGCGCGGGGTCGGTGTCACCGCCCGTGCCGGGTGTCACTGCCCGTGACGGCTGCCGCTGCGGGGAGGGCGGGCGCACGGGACGGCTCTGCGCGCCGGGCGGGTGGGTGTGCGCGCGGGTCGCCTGACACCCGTACGTACTCCGACTACGGCATCCGCCCTGGCCAGCGGCATATGCCGGGCGGGGGCCGAGGGGGCCCGAGGAGGGGGCGCACGGGAGCACATGGCGGGCGCGTCGCACGCCCCCGGTGACCGTACGCGCCCGCCGACCCCCGAACCCGGCCGCACGGCGCACTGTCCGTGACCGCGCCCCCATCCGGCGCCGCACAACCCTCCACACCCCTCGGATCCGGCCCGACCCGCTTGTCTGACGCTCACACTGACGGGGCATCACCCTCCACGGACCGTGTCCCGGCACCCCGCAGCCTGCGTCGGCCGGAGCCCCGGGACCAGGGAGGGAGCACGCCAGTGCCCACGTACGACTTCACCCGCCGCGCCCGTCGGCCGTCCGACCCGGACGTCGTCGTGGTCGGCGCCGGACTCGCGGGCCTGGCCGCCGCCCGCGCGCTCACCGGCCACGGCCTCACCGTTCAGGTCTTGGAGACCACCGACCGGATCGGCGGCCGGATGGCCACCCGCGAGCAGGACGGATTCCGGCTCGACGACGGCAGTCACCTGCTGAACACCGCCTTCCCCGAACTGCGCCGCACGCTCGACCTCGACCGCCTCGACCTGCGCCCGCTCGCGCCCGGCGTACTGGTGCACAGCGCCGGCCGCCGGTACCGCGCCGGGGACCCCCAGCTCACCGTCGCCCGGCAGGCCGCCGCCCGGGCCCCGCTCGGCAGTCCGCTGGACAAGGCCCGGCTGGGCGGCTGGCTCGGCCGCCTCGCCACCACCCCGGTCGGCCGGCTCCAGACCCGGCCGGAGACCACCACCGCCCGCGCGCTGGCCGGCCACGGCCTCTCCCAGCGCACCGTGGACGGCTTCCTGCGCCCGCTGCTCAGCGCGCTGCTCTCCGATCCGGCCCTCGGCACCAGCAGCCGGGTCGCCGACCTGGTGCTGCGCTCCTACGCGCGCGGGCGGCTCTGTCTGCCCGCCGACGGGATCGCGGCGGTACCGGCCCAGCTGGCCGCCGCGCTGCCCGTCGGCACCGTCCGCACCCGGGTGCAGGTCACCTCGATCGCTGCGGACGGCGTGGAGACCCTCGCGCACGGGCGGATCGGCGCCCAGGCCGTCGTCGTCGCGACCGACGCCCGCTCCGCCGCCGAACTGCTGCCCGGGCTGCGGCTGCCGGACTTCCACCCCGTCACGACCTTCTACCACGCGGCCGACGCCGCCCCGCTGGGCGAGGCCGTCCTGCTGCTCGACGGCGACCGGCCGAACGGGCACCCGCCGCTGGTCTCGCACTCGCTGGTGCTCAGCGAGCTGCACCCGTCCTACGCCCCGGCCGGCCAGGCGCTGATCGCCACCACCGTGCTCGGGCGGCGCGCCTTCGACCTGGGCGGACCGGCCGGGCTGGAGCCGGCCGTCCGGGCCCGGCTGGCGGAGCTGTACGGCGTCTCGACGTCGGGCTGGCAGTTCCTCGGCGTGCGGCACGTCCCGGACGCGCTGCCCGCGATGCCGCCGCCGCACAACCGCCGCCGCCCGGTCCGGCTGCTGGCCGGGCTGTACGTCGCCGGGGACCACCGGGACACCAGCACCGTGCAGGGCGCGCTGGTCTCCGGACGGCGGGCGGCGCAGGCGGTGCTGGGCGACCTCGGTGTCCCGGTCGACGCGCGGGAGGCGGAGGCGGCGGCCTGAGGGCCGGGGCCCCGCGTCGGGCCCGACTCCGTGCACCGGCCGGGGCCGCTCGCGCGCAGGTCGAGGCACCGGGACACACCAGCGGTCTGCCGGGGTGACGGACCGACGGCGTGCCAGGATGCCGACGTGCCTGTTCTGACCGTTCATCGGATGGTTTCGACCGTTCGGCCGGTTGCGCGGTGAGCGCCGCCGCCCAGCCGCTGACCCTGATCCTGATCCCCGCCGCAGCCGTGGCCGCCCCGCTGCTCGCCGACCGGCTGCTGCGGTGGATCGCCGTCCCGACCGTCGTGTTCGAGATCGTGCTCGGCGTCCTGATCGGCCCGGACGTGCTGGGCTGGGCGCGCGTCGACGACCTGGTCGACGCGCTCTCCCAGTTCGGCCTGGCCATGCTGATGTTCCTGGCCGGTTACGAGATCGACTTCGCCAAGCTGCGCGGCGGCCCGCTGAAACGGGCGGGCGCCGCGTGGCTGGTCTCGGTGGCCGTCGGGCTCGGCACGGGCGCGCTGGTCAACCGGGACCCGCTGGACGGCGCCTTCGCCGGGCTGGTGCTCACCACCACCGCGCTCGGCACCATCCTGCCGATCCTCCGCGACTCCGGTGAACTGCCCACGCCCTTCGGCTCCCTGGTGATGGCCACCGGGGCGGTCGGCGAGTTCGGGCCGATCATCGCGATCGCCGTCCTGCTCAGCGGCAACTCCCCGGCCCGGACGGCCGTCATCCTCGGGGCCTTCGCGGTGATCACCGCCGTCGCGGTGTTCGGCGCGCGCCGGCCCCGCCCGGCCTGGGCCACCCGGCTGATCGAGCGCACCCTGCGCACCTCCGGGCAGTTCGCGATCCGCGCGGTGATCCTGGTGCTGGCCGCGATGGTCGCCGCCGCGCTCTGGCTGGACCTCGACATGCTGCTCGGCGCCTTCACCGCCGGGATCGTCTCCCGGCTGCTGCTGGCCGGCATCCGGGAGGCCGAGGAGGAGGTGGTCGAGGCCAAGCTGGAGAGCATCGGCTTCGGCTTCCTGGTGCCGGTGTTCTTCGTGGTCAGCGGGATGGACTTCGACCTGGCCGCCCTGCTGGACGACCCGGGCACGCTGCTGCTGGTCCCGGTGTTCCTGCTGCTCTTCCTGGCCGTACGCGGACTGCCCGCCGCGCTGCTCGCCCCGGCCGGGCTCGACCGGCGCGACCGCGCCGCGCTCGCGCTGTACGGGGCGACGGCGCTGCCGCTCGTCGTGGTGATCACCACCATCGAGGTGGACGCCGGGCACCTGCCCTCCTCGACCGCGGCGGCGCTGGTCGGCGCCGGGATGCTGTCGGTGCTGGTGTTCCCGCTGGCGGCGCAGCGGGTGCGCGGCGGCGCGCGGCCGCCGGTGGCGGACGGCGCGGAGCAGCCGAGGGTCCAGGCCGAGAGCTGGTAAGCCGCGCCGAGTGCGCCGAGAGCTGGTAGGCCGCGCCGTGTGCGGGGCCGGCACCCCGCCCACGGCGTACGGATCACCCCGGCCCGCCGGTCAGACCTTCCTCACCGGTCAGATCACCCCCGCCTGCCGTGCCGTCTCCTCGAACGCGCGGGCCACCGGGCTGCCGCGGTAGGGGGTGAGCCGGCGGTGGAAGTCCCGGACGTACTCCAGCGAGCGGGCCGAGCGCATCTCCCCCGCCGCCCGCAGCGCGTCGGTGGCCATGGTGCAGGCCTCGTCGAGGTCCCCCATGCCGAGCCGGGCGGTGGCCAGCACCAGCCGGCAGAAGATCCGACTGCGGGCGTAGGCGGGCGAGCGCAGCCGCAGGGACTTCTCGGCGTGCTGCGCGGCCGTCCGCCACTGCTGGAGGTCGCGGTAGCAGTGGGCGAACTCGTCGGAGAGCTGGGCCTCGTCGAAGTACCGCGCCCAGGAGGGCAGTTCGTCGCCCGACCGGGCCGCCGCCAGGGAGCGCTCGGCGCGCACCAGGGCGGTGGTGCAGGACCGGACGTCGCCCAGCAGGCCGTGCCCGCGCGCCTCGGCGGCGTGCATCAGCGACTGGACCACCGGCGGCACCGCGGTGCCCACGCCCTGCTGGGCGACCCGGGCGAGCTGGACGGCCTCCCGGCCGTGGCCCAGGTGGACGGCCTGCTGGCTCATCGTCACCAGCACGTAGCCGCCCAGCGCGCGGTCCCCCGCGGCCTGGGAGAGGCGCAGCGCCTGGACGAAGTAGCGCTGGGCGAGGCCGTGCGCGGCGATGTCGAAGGACGTCCAGCCGGCCAGCCTGGTGAGGTCGGCGACCGCGCCGAACAGGGCCCGGCCGATCTGCTCGCCGTAGCGGCCGCGCAGCATCGGCTCGGCCTCGCTCTCCAGGTAGCGGACCAGCGCCTGGCGGGCGTGGCCGCCGCCGTAGGCGTGGTCGAGCGCGCGGAAGAGGTCGCCGACGGCGCGGATGGCGGCGATGTCGCCGCGGCCGACCCGCAGGGTGGGGCGGGACTCGCGGGCCGGGTCGGTGTACGGCGGCTCGACGGCGATCGGCGGCCGGCGGCTCTGGATCGGCACCCGGCCGATGGTGGGCGCGGTGCCGGTGGTCCCGGCCGTGCTGCGGGCGGTGGAGGCCCCGGGCGCGCCGGGGGCGGGGCCGCGCGCCGGGCTCCCGGGGGACGCGCCGGGAGCGCCCGGCGCCGGGGCGCCGGTGATGGCCGCGGAGGTCGGGCTGCCGGACGGCGGGCCGGTGGCGGCGTCCGGCCGGGCCAGGGTGGAGCCGTCCCGGGCGACCCGCTCGTCGGTGCGGCCGATCAGCCAGTCCCGGCTGGGGACGACCAGGCCGGCCGGGGTGAAGGCGATCCGGCGCAGCTCGGACTGCGGGCCGTTGTCCTTGCGCCACATGCTCGCCACGATGTCCACCGCTTCCTGCGGCGTCTCGGCGAACTCCAGGCCGGCGTAGACCGGGGCGCAGGCGTCCAGGCCGAGGTCCTGGGCGGTGAGCCGGCGGCCGAGCCGGCGGGTGAAGACCTCGGCGATCAGCGCCGGGGTGGCCCCGCGCGGCTGCTGACCGCGCAGCCAGCGGGTGACCGAGGTCTTGTCGTAGCGCAGGTCGAGGCCGTGCTCCAGGCCGAGCTGGTCGACCCGGCGGGCGAGGCCCGCGTGCGAGAAGCCGGCTTCCTCGATCAGCGCCGCGAGCTGGCCGTTCTGCGGGACCGGGCCGGAGTGGCCGGGGCCGCGGGCCGGGCCGGGCACGGGCCCGGCCGGGCTCTCGTGCCGGTCGGGTGTGGCCTGCACCGGCAGCCGAAGGTCGTCGGCGTCCGGGGCGTCGGCGGGCAGCGTCTCGGCGGTCAGGGCGTCGGGGGCGTCCGGAAGGGTCCGGCCGACCGGCCCTCGGTGCTGGCCGAGCGGGTCGAGCGGTCCGTACGCCGGGCTGTCGGTTGCAGGCCGTTGGGGCATGTCTGTCAACACCTCTCGGACGTCGCACCGGGCCTCACCAGCACTTCGGCGGCCTGGGGCGGCGCCCCCTGTCGGGAATCGGCGTGAATGTAGCGAGCATTCGGGCGCTATGGGCGGATCTGACCGAGCAATCCACCGAACGGGTGAAGCAACCGCGCCCATTGTGGGGAAGCGGCGTCACCTTGGGTTTGCTCTTCCGGGGCCCAGCCGTCGGCTGTTCCGAGGGTCGATCCGCCGTTCGGGCCTCGCTCCGGTGTCATGGCGGACAACACCACAGCTCAGCGGCATGCTGTGGCGGTCCGCCACATGGGAGCGGGGCCGCCGGATTCCTACCGTTCTCGGCCATGGACACCTCTACTGCCCGCCCGCTCGCCGGCCGCACGGCCATGGTCACCGGGGCCGCCTCGGGCATCGGCCGGGCCTGCGCCGAGGCCTTCGCCGGGGCCGGCGCCCGGGTCTACGTCGTCGACCTCGCGGCCGGTCCGGCCGAGGAACTCGCCGAGCGGATCGGCGGCCGCGCGATCGTCGCCGACCTCGCCGACCCCGGGGCCGTGGACGCCCTGCCGGACGACGCCGACATCGTCGTCAACAACGCGGGCCTCCAGCACGTCGCGCCCGTGCACGAGTTCCCGCCCGACCGCTTCGCCCTGATCCAGCGCGTCATGGTCGAGGCCCCGTTCCGGATCCTGCGCCGCACCCTGCCGCACATGTACGAGCAGGAGTGGGGCCGGGTCGTCAACGTCTCCTCCGTCCACGGCCTGCGCGCCAGCGCCTTCAAGTCCGCGTACGTCACCGCGAAGCACGCGCTGGAGGGCCTGAGCAAGACCGTCGCCCTGGAGGGCGCGCCGTACGGCGTCACCAGCAACTGCATCAACCCGGGCTACGTCCGGACCCCGCTGGTGGAGAAGCAGATCGCCGCCCAGGCGCTCGCCCACGGCATCCCCGAGGACGAGGTGGTGGAGCGGATCATGCTCGACCGCACCGCCGTGAAGCGCCTCATCGAACCCGAGGAGGTCGCCCAACTCGCCCTCTGGCTCTGCGCTCCCGCCGCCTCCTACATCACCGGCGCCAGCCTCCCGGTGGACGGCGGCTGGACGGCGCACTGAGCCGGGAGCGCGCCGCGGTCCGGCGGCCCCTCTCATAGGGCGGGCAGGCACATTCGACCCCGGGACTGTGTGGGTCGGTCACATAGTCCCGGGGTCGGCGGCTTCCTACCTTGTGGCGACGTCGTCTCCCCCCTGGTTCTGGAAGTGGTGGCCCATGAGCACCTCTGCACGAGGTACGGAAACCAGCAGCTCACTGCCGAGAGTGGTGGCTGCGAGCCTGATCGGCACGACGATCGAGTGGTACGACTACTTCCTGTACGGAACGGCGGCGGCGCTGGTGTTCGGGAAGCTGTTCTTCCCGCACAGCGACCCGCTGACCGGGACGCTGCTGTCCTTCCTGACCTACGCGATCGGGTTCGCGGCGCGGCCGCTCGGGGCGCTGGTGTTCGGGCACTTCGGGGACCGGGTCGGGCGGAAGAAGCTGCTGGTGGTGAGCCTGCTGCTGATGGGCGGGTCGACCACCGCGATCGGGCTGCTGCCGACGTACGACTCGATCGGGGTCGCCGCGCCGGTGCTGCTGACGGTGCTGCGGCTGGTGCAGGGCTTCGCGCTCGGCGGCGAGTGGGGCGGCGCCGTGCTGCTGGTGTCGGAGCACGGGGACCAGCGGCGGCGCGGGTTCTGGGCCTCCTGGCCGCAGGGCGGGGCGCCGGCCGGGAACCTGCTGGCGGCCGGGGTGCTGTCGCTGATGACGGCGGTGCAGTCGGACGCGGCGTTCCTGGCCTGGGGCTGGCGGGTGCCGTTCCTGCTGTCGGCGGTGCTGGTCGTGGTCGGGATGTGGATCCGGCTCGCGGTGGACGAGTCGCCGCTGTTCAAGCAGGCGCTGGCGGCGCAGCGGACCCGGAAGACCCCCGAACGGCCGCCCCTGGTCGAGGTGTTGCGCGACCACTGGCGGGAGGTGCTGGTGGCCATGGGCGCGCGGATGGCGGAGAACATCTCCTATTACGTGATGACGACGTTCGTGCTCACCTACGCCGTCACCCACGCCCACTTCTCCAAGCAGACCGCGCTGAACGCCGTCCTGATCGCCTCCGCGATCCAGTTCGCGCTGATCCCGCTGTTCGGCGCGCTGTCGGACCGGGTCGGACGCAAGCCGGTCTACCTGGTGGGCGCGGTCGGGGTGGGCGCCTGGGCCTTCGTCTTCTTCGGCCTGGTCGACACCAGGTCCTTCGGCTCGCTGCTCGCCGCCGTGACCGTCGGCCTGGTCTTCCACAGCGCCATGTACGCGCCCCAGGCCGCCTTCTTCTCCGAGCTGTTCGCGACCCGGATGCGGTACTCGGGCGCCTCGATCGGGGCCCAGTTCTCCTCGGTGGCGGCCGGCGCCCCGGCGCCGCTGATCGCCACCGCGCTGCTCAAGGACTACGGCAGCGCCACCCCCATCGCGGTGTACGTCGCCGCCGCGGCGGCGATCACCGTGCTGGCGGTGCTCTGCGGCCGGGAGACCAGGGGCCAGGACCTCGCGGAGGTGACCGGGGAGGAGACGCAGGGGTCGGGCGCGGCCACGGACGGAAGGCCCGCCGTCGCCTGAGGACCGGGTCGGTCGGGTCCGACCGGGCCCGACCGGGCCGAACCGAGCCGGTACGATCGCGCTCTCTCGGACCTGACGGAACCGACGCCGATTGGCAGCCCGCACCATGAACGACCCTCACGAAGGCGCCGCGCCCGCGCTGCGGCGGCTGCTCGACCTGCTCGCCTCCGGCGCCGCCACCGAGGACTTCGCCGACGTGCTGGCCGACGCCCGCCGCCGCGGTGCGCCGGCCGCCGTCCTCGCGGCGATCGACGACGCCACCTGGCAGGCCCTGCGGGTCCACCGCACCCTGCGTCAACACCGGCGCCGCGAAGCCGAGTTGACCGCCCTGTTCGACACCGCCGGGGACCTCGCCGCCTCCCGGGACCTGGACACCGTGCTCCAGGCGATCGTCCGCCGGGCCCGGATGCTGCTCGGCACCGACACCGCGTACCTGACCCTGCCGGACGAGGCCGCCGGCGACACCTACATGCGGGTCACCGACGGCTCGGTCTCCGTCCTGTTCCAGACCCTGCGGCTCAGCCTCGGGCACGGCCTGGGCGGGCTGGTCGCGCAGACCGCCCGCCCGTACGCCACCCCCGACTACCGCACCGACGAGCGCTTCCACCACACCGGCACGATCGACGCGGGCGTGCTGGACGAGGGCCTGGTGGCGATCATCGGGGTGCCGCTGCTGCTCGGCGGGCAGGTCATCGGCGTCCTGTTCGCCGCCGACCGCTCGCCGCGCGCCTTCTCCCCCGACGAGGTCGCGCTGCTCTGCTCGCTGGCCGCGCACGCCGCGATCGCCCTGGACACCGCCAAGTCGCTGGCCGACACCCGGGCCGCGCTCGCCGAGCTGAACACCGCCAACGAGCTGGTACGGGCCCACTCCGCCGCCGTCCAGCGGGCCGAGCAGGCGCACGACCGGCTCACCGACCTGGTGCTGCGCGGCGCCGAGGTGCCGGACGTCGCCGGGGCCGTCGCCGCCCTGCTGGGCGGGGAGATAGCGGTCCTGGACGCCGAGGGCGAGCCGCTGGCCGGGCGCTCCGCCCCCGCCGCCGAACTGCCAGGTCCAGCCCGGCGCGCAGGGCGGCCAGGTCGGCCCGCGGCCCGAAGCGCTCGCGCAGCCGCTCGGCCAGCTCGGCGAGTTCGTCCTCGTC
>NZ_JBEXJK010000229.1:0-13602 GCF_040609095.1 Kitasatospora sp. NPDC004799 | reverse complement strand
CGCCGACACGGCCTGCGTGATCGCCGTCTCCTCGGCCCGCGGCGGCTTCGGCCCGATGACCACCGTCCAGCAGTCCACCAGCTTCCAGCGCGCCGCCCTCGCGCTGCTCGAGGTCGCCGACCCGGACACCGTCGACCTCGGCCGCCTCGCCCGGGCCGCGCTCCACGCGGTCGAGACGGGCGCCGAGGCCACGGGCGGCTGCGAGGCCCTGCACGCGCTGGCCGCCGCGGCCCGGGGCAGCTCGCCGCTCCCGTACGTCGGCGACCTGGTCGAGCGCGACCGCCGGATCGTCGGCTCCGGCTTCGCGTACGAGATCATCCGCGAGGACGAGCGGCTGCGCGCCCTGCTGGCCGAGCTGCGCTGACCTCCACGGGCGCCGGCTCCGACCGGGGCCGGGGCCCGGCCCCGGTGATCGGGCCTGGTGGCCGGGCCCCGGGGCGGCCGTACGGAGGTGGCGGCCGCCCCGGGCGGTCTCAGGCCAGCCGCAGCACCAGCTTGCCGGTGTTCTCGCCCCGGAACAGCATCCCGAAGGTCGCCGGGAAGTCGTCCACGGTGCCCTCCACCACCTGCTCCTTGACCTTGATCCGGCCCTCCGCGATCCAGCCGGCCAGCGCGGCGGCCGCCTCCGGGTAGCGGCGGGCGTAGTCGAACACCACGAAGCCCTCCATCCGGGCCCGCCGCACCAGCAGGGACAGGTAGTTGGACGGTCCCTGCACCGCGCCCTCGTTGTTGTACTGGCTGATCGCGCCGCAGACCACCACCCGGGCGTGCAGGGCCAGGCGGGTCAGCGCGGCGTCCAGGACCGGGCCGCCGACGTTGTCGAAGTAGACGTCGATGCCGTCCGGCGCGTGGGTGCGCAGGGCCTTGCGGACGTCCTCCGCCCGGTAGTCGATCGCCGCGTCGAAGCCCAGCTCCCCGGTGAGCAGCGCGCACTTCTCCGGGCCGCCCGCGATCCCGACCACCCGGCAGCCCTTCACCTTGGCCAGCTGCCCCACCAGGCTGCCGACGGCCCCGGCGGCGCCGGAGACGACGACCGTCTCGCCCTCCTTGAGCGCCCCGACCTCCAGCAGCCCGAAGTACGCCGTCATCCCGGGCATCCCGAGGGCGCCCAGGTACGTCGACAGCGGTGCGAGCGCGGGATCGACGGTGAGCGCGCCCTTTCCGTCCGACACCGCGTACTCCTGCACCCCGAAGGAGCCGACCACGTGGTCCCCGACCCGGAACCGCGGGTGGTTCGACGCGACGACCTCCACCACCGAGCCCGCCCGCATCACCTCGCCCAGCCCGACCGGCGGCAGGTACGACGGCCGGTCGTCCAGCCACCCCCGCATCGCCGGATCCAGCGACACGTACCGCGTCCGCCCGAGGAACTCCCCGTCCCCCGGCACCGGCACCGCGTCCTCCACGTGCGCCCAGTCCTCCGGGCGCACCTCCCCGACCGGCCGACTGGCAAGGCGGATCTGACGGTTGACTCCGGTGGCTCCGGCCATGACGTCTCCTGGGGGCGCTCGGGCTCGACGACTGAACGCGCCCGATTCTAAGCAAGCGCTTAGTCAATTGACCAGAGCCGGATGCACCGGAGACGGGAGCAGGCTTCGCCCGTGGCTGCACATGCGGGGGCGATCCGCCGGTAGTCTTTCCGCCGGGCAGCCCCTGAGCGCGGAGACCGCGCCGGACAGGAGAGCACGACGTGAGCACGGCGCACATCGGTCCGGGCGACTACAGCCACGTGCCGAACCCGGAGCAAGCCCTCAAGTACGCGATTCAGCACATCGCGGGCGACCGCGTCGAGATCGTCGAGGGAGTCATCACTCCTGTGTCGTCGTCCTGGGAGCACGAGAACACCGTCGATCTGATCCGCTCGCAGATCGGCCCCCGCCGGCGCGAACTCGGCCTGCGTTCGGGCTCGGGCAACCTCGACCTGCCGGGCACCGAGAACTACTACATCCCCGACCTGGCCCTTGTGCCGGTGAAGTTGGCCGTGAACAATCCCGGCGCACTGCTTCCGGATCAGACCGTCCTGATCGTTGAGGTCGCGTCCCCCTCGAACGCCGACACCGACCGCACCGTGAAGCGCCGCCGCTACGCGCAGTTCGGCGCGCCGCTCTACCTGCTGGTGGACCGGCAGGAGCGGGCGTGCACGCTGTTCTCCCGGCCGGGTGCGCTCGGGTACACCCGGGTCGAGGGGTCGCATCCGTTCGGGGTGCCGGTGCGGTTGCCGGAGCCGTTCGAACTCGCCATCGACACCGGCGAGTTCTGAGTCAGAAGCGGTCCGCGAGGTGGCCGTAGCCGCCGGCCGTCCAGACGATCCGGCGGAACTCGGGGAGGCCGAGGGCGGTGGTGGGGACACCGGCGGCGGGCGGGAAGTGGGCGCTGCCGCAGCGGGCGCAGTACCAGGCCTGGGCCCAGAGGTGTTCGGCCCGGGCGCGGTCGGCGAGTTCGCGTTCGGCGGCGGCGCGGAGCGCGGCCGCGGTGACGAGGAGGGCGGCCGCGACGAGGACGGCGGTGACCGGGACCACCACGGGGATGTCGAAGCCGCCGTGGTCCCGGATCGGTGCGGCGAAGGCGGGCGCTTCGTCGTCGAACCGCCGCGCGAAGTCCCCGGCGAAGAAGGTGAAGAAGGTGATCGCGAGGGCGGCGGCGCCCAGCGCCCCGGCCGTGCGGCCGGGCGGCCGGTCGCGGACCGGGACGGGAGCGAGGGCCCGGGCGAGGTCGGAGACGACCTCGCGGGTCCGGTAGCCGCCGTTCTTCTGCGGGGACCGGGTGGTCACCCTCGTCCTCCCCGCGCGGTACACGGCGGGGACGCCGCGGACCTGGTCGGTGAGCCCACAGCGCGGACAGGGCCGCACGGCGGGCGGTGGCGGTACGGGCGTGGCCTGGTAGGGCCCCATCGCGGTCTCCCCCCCCGGGGTCGGCGTCCGGCCGGAGCGGCCGTCCGTCCGTACCGGCTTGGGACGCCGCGCCGGACGCCGTGGTTGCGGCCGACTCCCTTAGCCTGCCCGCCCGTTGGGGAAGCCGACCGGTCAGGCCTCGACGGCGCCGGCGGCGGGCGCCCAGCCGAGGGCGGGGCCGAGCCGGGTGGCCAGGTCGGTGAGGATCTGCACGTAGTCCTCGTACCCGAAGGTGAACGGCAGGGCGAAGGCGACCTCGTCCACCTCCCGGTAGCCGGCGTGGGCGTGCAGCCGCTCGACGAGCTCCTCCGTGGTGCCGACCAGGTCGGGGGCGAACAGCAGCCGGGCCGGGCCCTGCGGGGCGAGGGTGCGCGGGGTGCGGGCGAGGGCGTAGGCCTGGTACCTGGCGCGCTGCTCGGGGGTGGCGCTGTCGGTGGGGATGACCACCAGGCCCTGGGAGACCCGGGCGCGTTCGCCGTCCGGGTGGCGCTCGCGGAAGGCGCGGATCCGGGCCGCCTGGAGGGCGGCGAAGTCGAACGGGCCGTGGTCGTCGTCCTCCGGCTTGACCACGCTGCTGGTGAGCAGGTTGAGCCCCTGCTCGCCGGCCCAGCGGGCCGAGCGCAGGCTGCCGGCGCCGTACCAGAGCCGCGCGGCCAGGCCGGGGGAGTGCGGCTGGACCCGGTGGGAGTACTCCTCGATGCCCTCGGTGCCGGCGAAGGAGGAGGCCCCCTCACCCCGGACCAGGGCGAGCAGCCGTTCGGCGCGCCGGGGGCTGAAGTCCTCCAGCTCGCCCGTGTCGGGGTAGAGCGCGCCGCGCACGTGCTCGTAGTGGGTGGGCGGGCCGACGCTGAAACCGGGGTTGAGCCGGCCGCCGGAGAGCACGTCCACGGTGGCCAGGTCCTCGGCGAGGCGCAGCGGGTTCTCCCAGCCGAGCGGGGTGACGGCGGTGCCGAGCTGGATCCGGCTGGTGCGCTGGGTGGCGGCGGCGAGCACGGTGAGCGGGGAGGAGATGCCGAACTGGAGGTGGCGGTGGCGCAGCCAGGCGCTGTCGAAGCCGAGCCGCTCGCCGAGGGTGATCAGGCCGAGGGTGGACTCGTGGCCCCGGCGGGGGTCCGCCTCGTCGAAGAGCCCGATGGTCAGGAAGCCGAGTTTCCGCAGCGGACGAGGGGTCGGCGACATGGTGGGCTCCGCGTGGTGAGGGCGGCCCGGGGCGGGGCCGGTCGGGTGGTGCGCTCCGAACGTACGCAGCCGCCGGGCCGCCCGACAAGATCGACGGGTGATCCGGACACCGGGCCGCAACCGCCCGCAACCGCCCGCAACGACGGGCAACCGCCCGCAACGCCGCGCAACACGGCGACACGTACGGCGGCGGTTCCCACCCGGCCGCCCGGGTGGGAACCGCCGCCGTACGCACGGCCGTCAGCAGCTGCGCAGCTCCGGGCTCTGGTTGCGGATCTGGTTGTGCAGCGAGGTGAACTCGCGGTACGCCGCGCTCTCCTCGGCGCCGGGGCGGAAGACGCCGACCCGGTGGCAGTTGACGAAGGCGAGCTTCACCCCGAAGTGGCTCTCCAGGCTGCCCCGGATCGCGTTGCTGGCCAGCGCGCGCAGCAGCTGGGCGCGCTGCTCGTCGCTGGGCGTGGTGTTGTCGGTGGTGAACTCCTGCTCGCCGGCCTTGAGTTCGGTGCTGAGCCCGGCGACGACCTGGTAGGCGTACGGGAGCGAGGCGCGGACGGTGTCCAGGAACTCGGCCTCGTCGACGTGGCCCTGCTGGGCCTGGGCGAGGAGGGCGGGGGAGACGTCGAGCGACATGGGTGTCCTCTTTCGGGGCGCGTTGGGGGTTCGACGGGCAGCGTTCACCCGCAACGGTTATCGAAGATGAAAACCATTGCAGAAAAGACTCTCCCGGTCGCCCTGACGCCCTGTCAAGCGCCGCCCCCCGAAGGGCTGACGGCGGGCGGCACCGGCACCCGCCCGACCTTGATGACGAACACCGCGATCGCCACCGCGAGCGCCGCGAACACCAGGCCCAGCTGGAACGCGCTCGCGATGCCGTGCACCAGCACCTGCGAGGAGTACGGCGCCGGGAGCCGGCCGGTGGCCCGGAACTGCGCGGCCTGCTGCGGGGTGGCCTGCCGGAGGAACGCCCCGACCTGCTGCCGGGCCTCGGTGCGGCTGGCCGTGCCGTACACCGTGACGAGGATCGACAGGCCGAGCGAGCCGCCCACCTGCTGGGTGGTGTTGAGCATGCCGGTGGCCGCGCCGGTCTCGTGCGGGGCGACCCGGGAGACGGCGGTCAGCATCACCGGGACGAAGATCGAGCCCATGCCGAAGCCGAACATCAGGGTCGGCCCGAGGACGCCGCCGACGTAGCTGCTGCCGATGTCGATCCGGGTCGCCCAGATCACCCCGCCCAGCACCAGCAGCGAGCCGGCCACCAGGAAGGGCTTGGCGCCGAACCGCACCTGGGTGCGGGCGGCGAACTGGGCGGCGCCGATGATGGCGACGCTGATCGGCAGGAACGCGATGCCGGCCCGCAGCGGGCTGAAGCCGAGGACCTCCTGCACGAACAGGGTGATGAAGAAGAAGATGCTGAACATCGTCGCGGCGACGCAGAGCATCAGCCCGTACGCGCCCGAGCGGTTGCGGTCGCGGAACAGGTGCAGCGGGGTGATCGGCTGGGGCGCCCGCCGCTCGTGGAGCAGGAAGGCGGTCAGCAGCACGGCGGCGAGGCTGAACGCGGTCAGCGTCACCCCGTCCGTCCAGCCGTGGTCGGAGGCGCGGATGAAGCCGTACACCAGCGAGACCATGCCCGCCGTCGCGGAGAACGCGCCGGTCAGGTCGAAGCGCCCGGGGTGCCGCTCGGACTCGTTGATGTAGAGCGGCGCCAGCAGCGCGATCGCGATGCCGATCGGCACATTGACGAAGAACACCCAGCGCCAGGACAGCCAGGAGGTCAGCATGCCGCCGAGCAGCAGCCCGATCGCGCCGCCGGCCCCGGCGACCGCGGAGAACACCCCGAAGGCCCGGTTGCGCTCCGGACCCTCCTTGAAGTTGGTGGCGATCAGCGCCAGCGCGGTCGGCGAGGCGATCGCGCCGCCCAGGCCCTGGAGGGCCCGGGCGGCCAGCAGCCAGCCGGAGGACTGCGCGACCCCGCCGAGCAGCGAGGCCAGGCTGAACACCAGCACGCCGACGACGAACACCCGCCGCCGGCCGAGGATGTCGCCCGCGCGGCCGCCGAGCAGCAGCAGCCCGCCGAAGGTGAGGGTGTAGGCGTTGATGACCCAGGACAGTTCGGTGGTGTTGAACCTCAGCGCCTGCTGGATGTGCGGCAGCGCGATGTTCACGATCGTGATGTCGAGGACGACCATCAGCTGTGTCGCCGCGATGACGGTGAGTGCTGTCCCCGGGTGCTGGCCCCGACGTGCGGTCGCGGGCGAAGCCTCGGCCAGGGCGCGCGAGGTGGCCATGGCAGGTCCCCCAATGGGTTCGGGGGTGAACTGGGTTCGGCGGTGAACGACGGGCAGGCGACGGGCAGGGGACGGATTCGTTCACCACTACCGACGGTATCCCCGGGAGATAGGGAACACAATCGTTCATTACGGACATCCGATCGGCTGCCCGTCGCAGGCCGCCGGTCGCCAGCCGCCAGCCGCCGGTCGCCGGCCGCCAGCCGCCTGCCCGTCGCGGACGGCCGGTCGGGCGGCTACTCGCCCCAGGGGCAGGAGGCGGCCGAGCGCTCCAGCCCGGTCAGGCCGCCGGCCCGGCGCTCGCGGAGCAGGTCGCCGGGGAGCGAGTGGAGGGGAGCCGCGGCGTCCGAGCGGGCGGCCCGCTCGACGATCGCGTCGACGAGCGAGCGGACCATGGCGAGCCGGGGGTAGGCGGCGTGGATCCGGTCCGCCTGGTGGGCGACGACGTCCGCGTTGAGCCCGAAGTCGGTGCCCACGCCCGCCCGGGTGAGGTGGCTCAGCAGTCCGCGGCGCTCGGCGATGCCGGGCGAGGTGTGCAGGGCGATCGCCTCCCACACCCGGTCGACGTCCGCCTCGGGAACGGCGTGTCGGCGCAGCAGGTCCGCGGCCAGGTCGGCGCCCTCGACCTCGAAGCGGGCCTCGCCCTTCGCCAGGGAGCCCGTGCCCAGGTCGTGCAGGACGGTCGCGGCGAACAGCAGGTCGCGGTCGTAGGCGGCGTCGTCCAGGCAGCCTTCGTGGGCGGCGAGGAGCTCGGCGAAGAGGAAGCTGCGCACGCTGTGGTTGGCCACCGCCGGGGTCTCGGTGGTCCGGACGGTGGCGAGGACGGCCTCGGCGAGCGGGCCGGTCGGCAGATCGAGTGAGAAGTCCATGGCCGAAGGCTAGGAACCGGCGCCCGGCCCTCGACAGTGGCACGCGGGCCATGGGTCGCTAGGATCGTGCCATGTCGGTCATCGAGGGGCACCGGGTCGCGGTGCTGGCGCTTCCCGGGGTCCTGCCGATCGACCTCGGCATCCCGGTGCAGACCTTCGGGTCGGGCCCGCAGTACCGGGTCGCCGTCTGCGCCGATCCGGCGGCCGGGCCGGTGCACAGCGGCGGGTTCACCGTCGCCGCGCCCGCCGGGCTGGAGGCGCTGGAGGAGGCCGGCACCGTCGTCGTCCCCGGCTACCTGGACCCGGAGCAGCCGCCGCCCGCCGCCGCGCTGGCGGGAATCCGCGCGGCGCACGAGCGCGGGGCGCGGCTGGTGTCGATCTGCACGGGGGCGTTCGCGCTGGCGGCCGCCGGGCTGCTGGACGGGCGCCCCGCCACGACCCACTGGCAGAACGCCGCCGACCTGCAGCGCCGGTACCCCCGGATCGACGTCCGGCCGAACCTGCTCTACGTCGACGACGGCGACGTCCTCACCTCGGCGGGGGTGACCGCGGGCGTCGACCTGTGCCTGCACGTCGTCCGCCGGGACTTCGGTGCCGCGGCCGCCAACGCCCGCGCCCGGCTGCTCGTCGCCCCGCCCCAACGCCCGGGCGGCCAGGCGCAGTTCATCGAGCGCTTCCGGCCGCCCGCGCGCGGCGAGGGCCTCGCGGCGGTCCGCGCCTGGATGCTCGAGCACCTCGCCCGCCGCCAGAGCGTCGACGAGCTGGCCCGGCGCGCGCACATGTCCCGGCGGACGTTCATCCGCCGCTTCCAGCAGGAGACGGACACCTCGCCGATGGCCTGGCTGACTGCCGCCCGCATCGACTGGGCCCGCGAACTCCTGGAGACGACCGCGACCCCGGTCGAACAGGTCGCCCGCCTCAGCGGCCTGGGCAGCCCCGCCGCCTTCCGGGCGGCCTTCCACCGCCACGTCGGCACCGCCCCGGCGGACTACCGGGCCACCTTCCGGGCGTCGCCCGCGGCGGGGCCGCAGGCCCAGGGGTGACGGGGGCACTGAGCCGGGCGGCGGGCCCGGCGGTGCGACGCCGACCGGGGGCAGCGGTCAGCGGTCGGCCGACAGGCTGATCGCCGCGCCGGGGCACAGCTGGACGGCCGCCCGGACCGCGTCCAGCGCCTCCTCGGGGGGCTCGGGCCGCAGCACGACGGAGGTGCCGTCCTCCGGGTCCTGGTCGAACACCTCGCCGGCCGTCAGTGCGCACATGCCCGAGCCGATGCAGCGCTCGGCGTCCACGGTGACCCTCATCGGTCACGCGTCCCAGGTGACGGGGAGGCTCTTCACCCCGTGGATGTCCGCGAGCTCCGGGCGCAGCGGGACCTCCTCCGGCGGCACGGCCAGCCGCAGCGTGGGGAAGCGGTTCAGCAGCGCGGGGAAGGCGACCCGCATCTCGATCCGGGCCAGCTGCTGGCCCAGGCACTGGTGGATGCCGTGGCCGAAGGCCAGGTGCCCGCCGTCCTGCCGGCGGAGGTCGAGCACGTGGGGGTCGGCGAAGCGCTCGGGGTCGCGGTTGGCGGTGTTGTACGAGAGGATCAGCCGCTCGCCGGCCCGGACGGTCCGGCCGCCGAGTTCGACGTCCTCCAGTGCCGTCCGCATGAACGTCTTGGCGACGCTCAGGTACCGGAGCAACTCCTCCACGGCCCGGTCGGCGAGCTCGGGTTCGGCCCGCAGCGCGGCCAGCTGCTCCGGGTTGCGCAGCAGCGCGAAGGTCCCCAGCGCCAGCATGTTCGCGGTGGTGTCGAGCCCGGCCGCGAGCAGGATCAGGCTGATCCCCCGCAGCTCCTCGTCGGTGAGGTCGCTGTCGGTGAGGTCGCTGAGCACGTCGTCGGTCGGGTTCGCGCGCTTGGCGGCCACCAGCTGCGCGAGGTACTCCTGCGTCCCGGTGTAGGCCGCGATCAGTTCCTCGTCGCCGGTCTCCCCGTCCATGAACGAGTAGACCTGCTCCTGGAAGGAGCCCCGGTCCTGGTACGGCACCCCCAGCAGCTCGCAGATCACGATGGCGGGGATGGGCTTGGCGAAGGCGGTCACCAGGTCCGCCCCGGGCCCGGCCTGCTCCATGGCGTCCAGGCTCTCGGCGGTGACCTGCTCGATCCGCTCGGTGAGCAGCCGCATCCGCCGGACGGTGAACTTGCCGGTCAGCGGCTTGCGGTAGCGGCTGTGCCGGGGCTCGTCCATGAGGAGGAACTCCCCGGGCGGGGCCGGCGGGACCTCGATGTCGCCGTAGTCGAGGGTCGGGTGCAGCATCAGCTCCTTGCGGGAGCTGAACCGCTGGTCGGCCAGGACCGACCTGACCAGGTCGTACCCGGTGACGAGCCAGCCCGGCTTTCCGCCGGGGAAGGTGTAGCGGCTCATCGGACCGTGCCCGCGGGCCTCGGTCAGCTCGGCCGGCGGGTCGAAGGGGCAGCCGGGGCGGCGTGCCGCCGGCATGGTCGTGACGGTGTGCGGGGAGTCCCCCATGGCTGTTCCTCGCTTCGCGTTTCCGCACGTTCGGGATTGCTTGAACGCTACGCCGGTTTCTGATGGCCGGTCAATCGCGAGGAACACATTCTGCCTGGTCATAGGCGGTAAATTGATGCAATGACGCTGACCTCGAATGCAATGGAGCGTTGCAATGGGCGGCGGATAACGCAATGCGGGCGGCAGGCCGGGACGGGCGGCGCGGAGTCGTCCGCGCCGCCGGGGCGACCGGGTGTCAGCTGTCGAAGCCGAGGCCGAAGCGGTCCAGGGTGCGCAGCCAGAGGTTGCGGCGCCCGGCGTCGGCGTCGGCGCGGTGCAGGGCCCACTGGGTGATGCCGATGCCGATCGAGCGGGCCGGCTCGGGCGGGAAGGGCAGCGGCTTGCGGCGCACCATCTCCAGCTCGGTGCGCTCGGTGCGCTCGCCGGCCAGCAGGTCGAGCATCACCTCGGCGCCGAAGCGGGTGGCGCCGACGCCCAGGCCCGTGAAGCCCGCCGCGTAGGCGACCCGGCCGTCGTGGGAGAGGTCGAAGAAGGCGCTGAACCGGGTGCAGGTGTCGATGGCGCCGCCCCAGGCGTGGCTGAACCGGACGCCCTCCAGCTGGGGGAAGGTCCGGAAGAAGTGCCGGGCGAGCGTGGCGAAGGTCTCCGGCCGCTGGTCGCGCTCGGCCCGGACCCGGCTGCGGAACTGGTGGACCACGTCGTAGCCGCCGAACAGGACGCGGTTGTCGGCGGAGAGCCGGACGTAGTGGAAGTGGTTGGCGCTGTCGGCGAAGCCCTGGCGGTTCCGCCAGCCCACCGCGGCGAGCTGGGCCTCGCTCAGCGGCTCGGTCATCAGCGCGTAGTCGTAGACCGGCACGGTGTACGGGCGGTGGCGGCGCAGCAGCGAGGGGAAGGCGTTGGTGGCGAGCACGACGCGGCGGGCGCCGACCCGGCCGTACGGGGTGCGGACGGTGATCCCGCGCGGGGCGTCGCCCAGGCCGGTCGCGCGGGTGTGCTCGAAGATCCGCACGCCCTGGTCGAGGCAGGCCCGCTTGAGGCCCCAGGCGAGCTTGGCGGGGTTGAGCATGGCGACGCCCTCGCGGTCCCAGAGGGCGGCGAGGAAGGTGGGGGAGTCGATCTCGGCGCGGACGGCCCCGATGTCCAGGAAGTCGAGCCGGCTGCCGTGTTGGGCGGCGAGTTCGGCGAACTCGTGCAGGCCGTCGACCTGGTAGGGCTCGGTGGCGACGACCAGGGAGCCGGTGCGCTCCCAGTCGCAGTCGATGCCGTACCGCTCGACGGTGTCCGCCATGGCCCGGAGGTTGGCGGCGCCGAGCTGCTCCAGGGCGTGGAGCTCCTCGGGCCAACGCTGGTACCCGTTGGCGAGGCCGTGGGTGAGGCTGGCCTCGCAGAAGCCGCCGTTGCGGCCGGAGGCGGCCCAGCCGACCTCCTGCGCCTCGATCAGGACGACGTCGAGCGAGGGGTCGCGCTCCTTGGCGATGAGCGCCGTCCACAGTCCGCTGTAGCCGCCGCCGACCACGAGCAGGTCGCAGCGCACGTCGCCGACCAGGGCGGAGGCGGCCGCGGGCCGGGCCGGGTCGTCGAGCCAGAACGGTACGGGCTGGGCGTCCCGGAGGGCGAGGACGGGGTCGGCCATGGCGGTGGCTCCTTCGGTGCATGGCGGCGGTGCGCGGAGGGCCGGGCCTCCGTGTGCCGCCATCAGACCGTCCCGGCGGGATTAACGTCAATGGTGTTGACATAAGGGTTAGCCGAGGGGCGCGGTCCCCTCCGGGGCCAGCTCGATCCGGTCCAGGATCCCGGCCGCGATGGCCTCGGCGCCCGGCCGGTAGCGGTGGGCCAGGGACCGGAACAGCTGCTCGGCGGCCTCGGCGGGCCAGTCGGCGGGCAGGTGCTCGGCCGGCAGGTGCGGATCGCCGCGGACCAGCTCCAGCCAGTCGGTGTGCAGCAGCAGCTGGCGGGCCAGGTCGTCCTCGGCGGGTACGGTGGCGGTGGTGCCGGGCGCTGCGGTGTCGGGTGCGGTGGCGTCGGGCGCGGCGTCGGGCGCGGTGGCGTCCTGCGCGGTGCCGGTGCTCCAGCGGTCGAGGAACCCCCGGTACCGGTCGGCGATCGCCGGGACGTCGAAGGCGGCGAGCAGGTCGCCGGCCTCGGTGGGGGCGGCGGCCCGGCCGTGGAAGACCCGCAGGTGGCCCTCCAGCCCGAGCCCGTCCACCAGCGCGGCCACGTCCACCCGGCCCGGGGCCGTCCACAGCCCGCTCTGCAGCGGGGCGAACCCGCCCCAGACCAGCCGGGAGCGCAGGTCGTGGCGCTCCCGGCGCCAGGCGTCGGGCAGCGAGAAGCCGACGACCGTCCAGCTGCCGTCCCACTCCCGGTTGACGGCGCCGGTGCGCCAGATCCGGTCCTGGCCGTCGGTGAGCACGGTCTTGGCGCGGTCGGTCAGTCCGAAGTACGTTTTCCGCCCCCGGCGGTGACGTTCCAGCAGGCCCCGGCCCACCATGCGGGTGAGGGTCGAGCGGACGGCCTCCTCGCTGACCCGGACCCGGGCGAAGGCGTCGATCACGCCCCCGGAGGACAGCGCGACGTCCCGGCCGAGCACGTGGATGCCGAAGAAGCTCAGCATCAGGGACTGCGGTCGCGGTGTGGCGGTGTCCTGGTCGGCGGGCACGGTCGTCCTCCTGGCGTTCGGGGCGGGTCGGGGTGGATCGGGGTGGGTCGGTCGGGTCGGGCAACAGCGTAGTCAGCAGCAATGTTCGGCACTCTGTTGACCGTCGACAGAATTCTGCCTAGTTTCTTCAGCACCCGCCGGTGGCGATGACTGGTCGCGAACACGCGCCTCCGTCCCGGCCGGGCGAAAGGACTCCCCATGGATCGCATCGACCTCTCCGGCAAGGTGGCCGTGGTCACCGGCAGCGGGCGGGGCCTCGGCCTCGCCTACGCCAGGACGCTGGCCGCCGCCGGCGCCTCGGTGGTCGTCAACGACATCGACCCGCAGGCCGCCGCCGACGCCGTCAAGCTGATCACCGACGCCGGCGGCCGGGCCGCCTCGCTGGCCGTCCCGGTCGGCACCGCCGAGGCCGCCGAGGCGCTGGTCGCGTGCGCGGTGGAGCACTTCGGGCGGCTGGACGTGATGGTCACCAACGCCGGTGTGCTGCGCGACAAGGTGCTCTGGAAGATGACCGACGAGGACTTCGACACCGTCGTCCGGGTGCACCTGCGCGGCACCTTCACCTGTGTGCGGGCCGCCGTCGAGCGGATGCGCGAACAGGGCGAGGGCGGCCGGATCGTCGTGGCCGGCTCCCCGGCCGGCCAGCGCGGCAACTTCGGCCAGACCAACTACGCCGCCGCCAAGGCCGGGATCGCCGCCATGGTGCGCACCTGGGCGATGGAGCTGGCCCGGGCCGGCATCACCGCCAACGCCGTCATCCCGGTCGCCGCGACCGCCATGACCAAGACCATCCCCGTCTTCGCCCCGCACATCGAGGCGCTGGAGCGGCACGGCACCCCGTTCCCGGACGCGCTGCGCAAGGGCGAGGGCTTCGGCACCGCCGAGGACGTGGCCGGGCTGGTCGCCTTCCTCGCCTCCGGGGCCTCCGCCGGGATCACCGGCCAGTGCATCGGCGTCGGCGGCGACAAGCTCGCCCTGTGGTCGCACCCGGAGGAGGTCGCGGTCGCCTACGCCGACGGCGGCTGGAGCGCGGAGGCGATCGCCGCCGCCTGGCCGGTCTCGGTCGGCCGCGTGCCGCAGACCTACGGCATCCCGGCGCCGCAGCTGTGAGCGCCCCGACCGCGAGCGGCCCGGCGGCGAACGCCCCGGCCGCGAACGCCGCGGCCGCGAACGCCGCGGCCGCGAACGCCGCGGCCGCGAACGCCC